>JAUWLI010000100.1 GCA_030613765.1 Phycisphaerae bacterium | reverse complement strand
AGCAGCCGATTCGGCGGAAAGAGAAATAAGCCGTTCGTTGACGTGGCCGGCAGGGCCGCATTTCTCAGAAGCCTCGAGCTTTTCACCAGCCGCGACGACGTAAAGCAGGTCTTGTTGGCTATTGCGCCCGAAGACGAAGAGCTGGTAACCGTCAAGTGGGGCCCCAATCTAAAGTTTTACGATGTGCAAATCTGCTTCGGCGGCGCAGAGCGCTTCGACACCGTGACAAAGACGCTGGAATTAATCAAAGAAACAATAGACCTTATTGCCGTCCACGATGCCGTGCGATGCTGTATAACCAAAAAGTGGATTGATGATTGTTTCGCCGCTGCCGCCAAATCCGGCGCTGCCATGCTGGCCTGTCCCATCTCGGCTACTATAAAAAAGGTCAAAGACAATACGATAATCAAAACCGTGGATAGATCCGGTCTCTACGAAGCTCAAACCCCGCAGGTCTTCGAGGCCTCACTTCTCAGGAAAGCTTACGACAACCTGAAAAATCTTGATGCCTCCAAAATAAGTGATGATTCCCAGCTCGTCGAAGCCCTTGGCCACAAAGTATCAATTGTAGAGACCGACTCTTCGAACATCAAAATTACCCGGCAAAGCGACGTTGCTATCGCCCAGGCAATACTCAAATCACGGGCTAAAGCCATACCGAAAGGCTATATTGGCCCATACGCCGAAGCCGAATGGTAAAATAAAAAAACACAAGCTTCAGGACCAAAGCTTGGCTTAGGTTCTCTACATCCGGTTTACAGTCCTTGGCTATCAACTTTCGATTTCTCCCTCTACCAATAAACTTTGCGGCCACAGAAAAAAATCACGTAATTTCTTCTATAACAATGTCTTATCCCACCAAAAGCCAAATTTCCCAAATTTTTCTAAAAAATTTACTTTTTTGGTTGACAATTCAATGATAATCGTTATTATATACACGATAATAGAAATGTAAATTAAGAAAGGGGAACTCAAATTATGAATACATTCATTGAGAACAATAAGCCATGGCTGAAGCTTTACTGTACTACAGCTCGAATCATTGGATGGTGGATTTTAATCATGGCCGGACCCGGAACGATTTTTCAGATACTGTCTGGGCACTTCCTCTACAATAGGAATCCTCATTACCGCCTTCTTGTTGTAAAATCGGTACTCTTCGATGGTGTACTTCCCGGCATTTTAATACTGGGCCTCGCTCAGTTTATCAGGTACTTATTCGAAAGCGAATATAAACCCGGCCATATACTCCGCCATGGGGACAAAATTCTCTATCTGTACGCATTCCTACTGCTTGGCTGTGTCGTATGGCAGCATTTGATTCTCGGTATGATGAGTATTGGTCTTACAGGGATGATCCCGGCGATGCTCGTTTCTCTGGTAGGTACTGTCCCAAAAATATTGATTCTCGTCGGCCTGGCACAGGTTGTAAAACGGATTATGCCCGTTATTGAAGAATCAAAAACGCTGGTCTGAGGAGGCGATAAAGCAAAGAATTAAGGAAGGAGAAATCTAATTATGAATGAATTTATTGAGAAAAACAAAGGGCTGCTAAAATTTTACTGTGTCGGTGCCCGAATCATCGGTTGGGTGCTCCTGATTACAGCCGGCACCTGTACTGTATCAACCCTGTTTGGATACAGCAGTTTTAGTTTACCATTTGTCATGACAATTACAATCTTAATACGCATACTTATCGGGCTGGTCGTACTGGGTGTCGCCCAGTTTATCAGGTACCTGTTTGAAACCGAGTATAAACCTGGCTGGATTCTACGTCATGGAGAAAAAATTCTCTACTTATACGCGGCCCTTCGGGTTATAAGAATTGCTTTTCTTTTTTTTGTTGATGCCAAGAAAATGGGGGACTCCATTTATTACTCTCCATGGGGATTTCTTGTAGCAAACGGGCTGCCGGTTGTCGCGAGTGCGTTAATTCTGGTCGGATTGGCCCAGATTCTACGGCGTGTGATGCCTATCATTGAAGAATCAAAAACGCTGGTCTGAAAGGAGGCAACAAAGATGATTAACGTTCGACTGGATTACGTACTTTTGGACCGGCGGATGAAACTAAAAGACCTGGCCGAGGCAACAGGACTGGCGGTCAATAACCTCTCCATCCTAAAAACCAACAAGGCAAGGGCCATCCGATTTTCCACCTTGAACCAGCTCTGCAAAGCTCTGAACTGCACCCCAGGCGATTTAATTGAATTCGTCCCGGACCAAGGGCCCGGCTAAGGGGACGTGAAAAAATCATTTTTGTCTTGATCTGGGAAGACTCAATCGCAGCCATAAGTTGCCTTGCCATGGCGGAGCTTCGCATGATACAATAAAATCACTTCAGCAATCACTCCTGCGATAGTGTCAGGAGGTTGTCGAACTTGTACTTTTTTCCGGGAAGGCAAGATGAACAGAAGACAGTTCTTGAAAGCCACAGCGGCTACAGCGACGGCCTTATTTGCCGGCTGTTCAGTAAACGACAATGAAACAAAGAACCGAATTGGCAGGAAACTCGCAGGTTCGAGACCCAACATCGTCTTCATTCTCAGCGACGACATGGGCTGGGCTGAACCCGGCTTCAACGGCGGCAACCCCGAGCTCACCCCTCATATCGACCGGCTTGCGTCTGATGGTCTTAGGCTCTCCCAGTTCTACACACACTCCGTCTGTGCGCCGACCCGCGGCGCCTTTTTGACTGGCCGCTATGCCTTCCGCAACTGGATGGACTGGCGCAGCGAAGACTTCGGCAAACCCAGCTATCTCGAAAAGCTCGGCCTGACTCTTGCCCACAACGACGAGGGCGTCCCCACTCGCCGTATCCACGCTCTCGACGCTAACGAACGGACCATCGCTGAAGCCTTAAAGCAAGCGCACTACTTCACTGCAATCATCGGGAAATGGCACGCGGGCGAATGGCTGAAGGAACACCTGCCGATGCAGCAGGGTTTCATGCACCAATACGGCCACTACGCCTGGGGCATCGACTACTATGACAGAATGATCCCGCACAACGCACCGGCGCGTTTTGTCGTGTACGACTGGCACCGCAATGAACAGCCAATCCGGGAGGAGGGCTATACCACCGACCTTATCGCCGCCGAATCCGAGCGTGTCATCGCCAAACAGGGTAAAGAGCAGCCGTTTTTCCTCTATATCCCGTTCAATGCCGTTCACGGGCCGATCGATCGCGTTCCCCGATACACAGACAAATACACTGCTCGCGAAGCCGCCCTGAAGTGCTTCGATGACGCCATCGGGCGCATCGTGACTGCACTGGAAAAACACGGCTTTGCCGACAACACCTTGCTTGTCTTCACCAACGACAACGGCGGCCTCACCGAGGAAATGAACAAGCCTTATCGCGGCACAAAGAACACCACGTTCGAAGGTGGCGTGCGCGTGCCCTGCATCATTCGCTGGCCGGGGCACACCCAGCCCGGCACTGTCAATGACGGGATGATGTTCATTGCCGATTTCTTCACGACCTTCATCACCATCGCCGGGGGCCGCCACAAGCAGGAACTCCCTGTCGACAGTCTCGATATGACCGGTATGATCTTCCGCGGTGAGCCCAGTCCGCGCGATGAAATCGTCTTTGAAGTCAGCGGCAGCGTCCGCATCCCTACCATCCGCAAGGGCGACTACAAGCTCATGGGAAAACTCCTTTACAACATTAAGACAGACCCCTGCGAGACGACGGACATCGCCGCCCAACACCCGGACATTGTAAAACGGCTTCGCGCCCGCCTTCTGGAAGTCGATGCCGAGCGCCCCCCGCTGGGAGACAAGCCGCTCCTGATGGAGCCGCCGCTGCCCTACGTCTACGGAATTGACGAGAACGAGAACCCACCCGACTGGTTGAAAAAAGCCGTAGACAGGATCCGCGCCACGCAGCCGAAGGAATGGGCTCCCAGCGAAACACCATGGCCGCAAGCCCCAAAGGCTCCGGTCGGAAGCCTGTAAATAAAACCAGACCTTCCTAATCCAATATCGACAACATGAGAATAGCGGCGGGATGTCCAACAACAAATGCAGCCCAACGGTGACCAACTGCTCCTTCATCGGCAACACAGCCATCATCCCTGACGGCGTGGTGGACTTCAAAGACCTGGCGATAATTTGCGCCAACTGGCTGGCAGGCATAGAACCGTAACAATAAACATCCACCCGTATTTAGGTCCTGAATTGTCATAGTAACGGGACATTTTTTTCTTGACATACAGCGACAATCTGGTATGCTGTTTTTATGTGTTTTTCGGCTATCCTGGAGAGAATAGCGAAAATACGTACCCTTTAGCGCTTCTCCCTGAATGGCCGTACAGCATAGAGAGCTTGCAACACGAGAGTTATAAAAACAAGAACCTTTTTCGGAGGAGTAAAAATGGGGATAGCAAATCCAAGAAACATGCTTGCAGCGTGTGTTTTCCTGTCAGTTATCGTATGTCCCGTTGCAGGGAATATTATCTATGTCAATGATGATGCCAGCGGAGATAATGACGGCACTTCCTGGCAGGATGCCCACACCGACCTGCAGTCAGCCTTGTTAACGGCATCGGTCGTCGATCATATATGGGTGGCCGCGGGGACGTACAAGCCCGGCACCTCCTCCAACGATTCTTTCTGCATGAAATACGGCGTTGAGATCTACGGCGGTTTCCCCGATAGCGGCGATCCCAATATGGCTGATCGAGATTGGCACGGCAACCCAACCATCCTGAGCGGCGATATTGGCGTCGAGGGAAACAACCTGGACAACTGCCGGCATGTTTTTTACCATCCCAGCGGGACGAATCTCAGCAGCAGCGCTGTCCTGGACGGCTTTATCATCACCGCCGGCTACAGCCTGGATAACGGCGCGGGCATGTTTAACTATGGATGCTCACCTACGATTTCCAACTGCACCTTCGTCGGCAACATCGCTGTCAACGGCGGCGCGTTGTATAACTTCTCCTCCTCACCAATCCTGATCAACTGTATTTTTTATGACAACTCGGCAACTGCCGCCGGCGGTGGGATATACAACAGGCAAAGCTATTCGGTCCTGACTAACTGCACCTTCTATAACAACACAGCGACCACCTATGGCGGCGGGATTTACAACGACAGTCTTTCCTCATCGCCCCTAACCAACTGCATCCTCTGGCAAGACACCGCCGGAACTGCCGGCAACGAGATTTATGATAGTGGTTTCATCGTCAGCTCGGTTGTAAGATACAGCGATGTTGACGGCGGCACCGGACAACCATGGTTCGGCGCCGGCTGTATTGATACGGATCCCTGTTTCGTTGACGCCGCCTCGGGTGATTTTCACCTGCAGGGTACTTCACCTTGCATCAATGCCGGAAGTAATAGTGCTTCGAATCTGCCGGCGGCCGATTTCGATGGAGATATGAGGATTATATTCAATACGGTCGATATCGGCGTCGATGAATGGATGGGATTCACCCCGACGATTGTTATTGAGCCCGAGGGTGCCGGTTCGGTCATCTTAATTCCACCCGGAGGATACTATTTTCCCGGCATCGTGGTGACGGTGACCGCTAACGCCGCGGTTGGGTATACTTTCGACCATTGGAGCGGCGATCTAACGGGCAGTAACAATCCAGAAACCATCACCATGGACTCCGACCTAACCGTCACGGCCCACTTTAATTGTGAGTTAAGCATAACTTTGGCGCCGGCGGATGGAGGTTCGGTTACTCTGGATCCGCCCGGTGGGGTATATGCACCGGGGACCCTGGTTGAGCTGGACGTCGAACCGGCGCCAGGTTGCCTCTTCGATTACTTCAGCGGCGACCTGACCGGCAGTACCGAGCCTAAAAACATTTTGATGGATTCACCAAAGAGCGTAACGGTTCATTTCGCCTTAGGCGACGGCAGCGGCACAGAAACCGATCCCTACCGAATCGCCACGGCCGGGCAGTTACAAATTCTTTCTGAGAATGCCGGTTACTGGGGAAGTAATATTCATTTTGTTATGACCGATGATATTGTTATTCCGCCGGGTTTTATTATCAATCCGATCGGTAATGAATCGACGCCATTTTATGGGAATTTTGACGGCGCCGGCCATACCATTTCGGGGCTAATTCAAAGTGGTTCATCTAGCCTGGGCCTGTTCGGCGAAACAGGTCCATCCGCCAGGCTACGTAACCTGGGTGTGGTGGCCGCCACGATCAATGGTTCGGGAAATAACCTTGGAATTCTTGTGGGATATAACTGGCGCCGCACGATTAGCGATTGCTCTGCGAGTGGGGAGGTAACCGGCAGAGCTGTACTCGGCGGCCTGGTGGGAGATAACTGGTGGGGCACGATCAGTAACTGCTATGCCACCGGGGAGGTAACCGGAATGGTTTCTTCACTCGGCGGCCTGGTAGGATCTAACAGCGGCAATATTACCAACTGCTATGCCACCGGGGCGGTTAGTGGAGGTTATTCAAATGGTCTCGGCGGCCTGGCGGGAACGAACTACCACGGCACGATCAGCAACTGCTACGCCAAGGGGGCTGTTACTGTTGGTACTGGTTCGATTGATTTCGGCGGCCTGGTGGGAAGAAATAACAACGTTATCAGCCACTGCTATTGGGATATTAATACCAGCGGTCAACCTACCAGTGCCGGCGGAACGGGCAAAACAACGGCCGAGATGAAACAGCAGGCGACGTTTGCCGGCTGGGATTTCACCAATACCTGGCTCATCATGGAAAATCAGAGCTATCCCTACCAGCATATTACCCATCCCATCCCCGGCGACCTCAACGGCGACGGCGTGGTGGACTTCAAAGACGTGGCGATACTTTGCGGCAACTGGCTTGCAGGCACCGAGCCGTAATTGTAACCTTATACACTTGCCAAACATAAAACAGGGCCGTGAGAATTAAACTCCCGGCCTTTTTTCTTTTCTTTGTCCCGCTTTTATGCTAATATCACCCCAATGGAACCTCAATTATTATCAAGGATGAGATATGAGCCGCCCAAACACAGCAAATTTAGAAAATTCAGACATAGAAAATAGAATAAACTCCCAGGAATCAGCAGTCTCCGTCGTAAATTTAGAGGCCCCCGCCGCAGGCATTGCCGGTAAAAGATTCCACTTTATCGGTGCAGGGGGAGTCGGCATGAGCGGCCTGGCACAGCTTCTTATAAAAAATCACGCCATTGTATCCGGCTCAGACCAGGACCAAACCGCCGTTACCGACAGGCTCTGCGGGATGGGGGCTGTCATAAAAATCGGTCATAACGCCGACAATCTCGACCCGGCCACCGACGCGGTCGTTATCTCCGCTGCCATAAACGAAGACAATCCCGAACTGAAACTGGCCCGCAGCAAAGGGCTCAAAATCTATAAATACGCCCGGATGTTAGGCCAACTCTGCAACTGCTACGATGGCATCGCCGTCGCCGGCACCCACGGCAAGAGCACTACCAGCGGATGGCTCACATACTGTCTAAAACAGGCGGGCGTCGACGCCAATTTTATCATCGGCGCCGACATCATCCAACTCGGTGGCTCCTCCGGAGTCGGAGAAAGTAAATACTTCATAGCTGAGGCCTGCGAATACGACCGAAGCTTCCTGAACCTCAAGCCCCGGATCGGCTTCATACTAAATATCGAGCAGTATCATCTCGATTACTACAAAGACGAAGACCAGATTGTCGATGCCTTTTGTGATTTCGCCCTCGGTGTCAAACCGAACGGCGTGCTGATTGCCAACGGTACAGATGCGAACGTGGCAAAAGTCATAGGCATGCTGCCGCCCGATTTCCCCCACGAGACCTTTGGCCTTGATAAAAACTGCAATTTCTACGCCGACAATATTGAGCTGAATGACGGTTTTTATACCTTTGATGTTTACCATAATGGCAAATTGTTAGGGCCCGCTCGAAACTCCCTGCCGGGCACTCACAATATCCTAAACGCCCTTGCGGTCGTGGCTATGGCGATAAATATCGGACTGGACGCATCCCAGATACTCGCCCTTCTGCCCGGATTTACCGGTATCGACCGCCGGCTAATGCTGAAAGGACAGGTCGGACAAATCACGGTCATCGACGATTACGCCCACCACCCAACAGAAATCAGGGCTTCACTGGCGGCAATAAGCCAAAGGTACCAACCCAAAAGAATCTTCTGCGTTTTTCAGCCGCACCAATACAGCAGAACAAGATTTTTACTTAATGACTTTTCAGAAAGCTTCAAGCTTGCCGATGTAACTATTATGCCGGAAATTTATTTCGTCAGGGACTCACTGGCGGCAAAAAAAGACGTTAATTCGCAGATTCTGGTTGAAAAAATACGCCAAAACGGTACAGATGCGGTATTTATCGATGGTTTCGGCCCCATTTGCGATTTTTTAATGGACAATGTAACCGCAGGCGATTTGGTCGTTACTATGGGAGCAGGTGATATTTGGAAGGTTGCAGATGAATATCTTCAGCGACTTAGACAAAATAGTTGAAACCGACTATCCGTTGGCCAATCACACATGGTACGGTTTAGGCGGGCCCGCTGATTATTTTATAAAGCCCCAGAGCATAGAACAACTTAAAGAAGTTGTCCGGCGGTGCAATGAAAACAATATCAGGATTTATGTCATTGGCTTCGGCTCCAACCTTTTAATCGGTGACGACAGACTCACTGCGGCCGTGATAACCCTTCAAGCAGACCAATTCAAACAGACACAAATTGAAGGCGAGCTGGTCACCGCATGGGCGGGCGCGGATTTGAGCAAGCTGGTTTTAAGTTGCGTTCAGAAGGGTCTTTCCGGTATTGAAGCCCTCACTGGCATACCCGGCTCAATCGGAGGAGCCGTAAAAATGAATGCCGGAGGCAACTTCGGCGATATCGGCGCCGCTGTAGAAATGGTCACACTCATGGACAACCAGGGAAATGTGTTTGAAAAGAGCAAACCCGAGTTGATGTTCGACTACCGCGGGACAAACATCACCGCAAAATTCAT
>JAUWLI010000155.1 GCA_030613765.1 Phycisphaerae bacterium | reverse complement strand
AAGCCACATCTCCTTGTAAAAGATGTTTCCGGATATTTGTGCAGTTATCGAAATTGTATTCAGGATAGGTACCCCCGCCCTGCTGAGCACACCCATCGTGTGGAGGCTTCTTGTTATATACAAACACCGGCAGAGTGTTTTTATAAGCGGTAAAACCAATTTCATCCTGTCCCACCATACTTTGCCGAAACTTGTCCGCACAAAGTACCAAAATCCCCACAACTCAACTCCAACAGCAGGAATAATAAGGTACCAGTAGTTTCGCAGAAATGCGCTGGTCGCCATCAAAGCCTTGGTGGGAAGGGGCAAAAGATGCTCTTTTCCTGCAAAAACGAGTGCAAACCTGGGCAAAACAAAAGTGAGCAGGAAAATTGTCACGGACACGGCCATAACTGCAATGATAACCGGATAAACGCAAGCTGATTTAACCTGTGAGCTGGTTTCCGCTTCCCTGTCCAGATACTCCGCTAACTTTTGTAACATTTCACTGAGTGAGCCTGAAGCTTCTGCAGCGCCCACCATATTTATATAAAGATTGCTGAATACGTTTGGATGCCCAGCAAGGGCCTGAGAAAAACTTTGACCGGCTTCGATTTGGGTTTTCAAATCGAAAATGATGACCTTGAATTTTTGGTTATCACATTGCTCGGCTATTGACCCAAGGGCATCAAGAATACTTATACCGGCGCGAATCATAACCGAAAGCTGATTGGTAAAGTTTAGAATATCCTTCTTGCCGGGCCCGAACTCAAATCTGAATTTCCGTATTTTTTCCAGTCCGCCTACCTGCTCTTCGTCCCGGGAAGGTTCGGGGGAAACCGGCTCACTGGTATCCCTGCGCCAATCCTCTTTTTCTGACGTTTGAACTTGTTGCTGCTCCTGGACAGTGGCAGCAGTTTGTTGGGATGATTCTTCGTACATATCTATAGGACCTATTTATTCTATGTTTAGTTCTTCTGCTTCCTGTGACCGTACAACTTCATATTGCTCTAATGGAGTAAGCAACTTCTCCATTTTGCCGGGATTGCCTGACCTTGTAATAGCTTCTTCTCTATCTATGTGACCTTTGAAATACATATCAGCAATGCTGTGATCGAGATTCTGCATACCGATTCTTCGTGAGGTCTCAATAACATTGGGAATCTCGTAGATTCTGTTCTCACGAATACAGTTCCTGACGGCAGATGTGCAGAGCAAGATTTCGGTACAAGGTACCATTCCCGGCTCATCTATCCTTCTAAACAGAGTCTGTGTGATAACGGCCTGCAGCGTATTTGAAAGCATCGTTCGAATTTGATTCTGCTGAGTTCCCGGATAAATATCAATAATACGCTCAACTGTCTGCGGAGCATTGATAGTATGCAGTGTGCTGAATACGAGGTGCCCTGTTTCGGCAGCGGTAATTGTGAAACTCGTAGTTTCGAGGTCCCTCATTTCACCAACCATGATGATATCAGGGTCCTGCCTTAATATATGCTTGAGGCCCGATGCAAAATTCGGACAGTCAGAGCCTATTTCCCTCTGCTCAATCATACTTTTGTCATTCTCTAATCCATATTCGATGGGATCTTCCAGGGTAATTATGTGTTTGCCATATTTTGAGTTTATCAGTCCAATGACTGAGGCAAGTGTGGTGCTTTTGCCCGAACCAGTATGGCCGGTTACGAGTACCAAACCCCTGGGCAAGTCTGCCAGTTCCTGCACTATCGGGGGCAGGTTTAAGGAATCTAACGTTGGGATCTCGTTCGGAATCACTCTAAATGCAATTGCAATAGTTTCACGCTGAAAATGAGCGTTAACACGGAAGCGATGGCCATCTTCGACGGTTGTCGAGAAATCAAGGTCTCTTTCTTCTACGAATCTTTTGAATCTTTCCGGGCCAATCATTGAAAGAACCATCTCTTTTGCACCTTCATTGCTGACTTCAGGAAATTCCGTATCGAGCAGCTCTGTATTCTTTCTCAAAACCGGCGGCATCCCGACGTTGATATGTATGTCGCTCGCTTCATTTTCAATTGCCTTTTCCAATATAGCCGTTACATTTGTACCTGCCATGTCACAATCCTTCAATTAAGAATATAAGTGCTCGCAGCTATTTTAACGCGAGTACCTGTTCATAAGTTACAATCACTCTTTTGTTCTATTATTACGCGGCATTTTCAACAAAAATCTCATTTTCATCCCGGCCATACACTTCTGTGACTCGGAGTATTTCTTCTATTGTGGTCAAGCCCTGCTCGACCTTTTTCACGCCGTCATCAAACAAACACGACTGACCGCTTGATATCATCATTTCGATAACTTCAATACTTTTTGAACACCTTCTAATTCAAGCTTAACGAAATCATCACCAATTTGAACCACTTTGAATCCTTTTATCGTATCTCCTTCATAGAGGATTTTATCACCTATCATACAGCAATGACCATCATCCGTTTGCAAAATTGCCAAAAGCTGCATGTCCGGCAATACTGCCACTGTACTATCGGGAATTTTATCACCGTCAGCCAGAAATATTTGACGTTCAAAAGGATTTTTCACAAGTTCAAAGACGCGTACCTGCTGAACGTCCGAAAACTCATAAAATTTATTAACTATCTGGTCCATTCTCTTAAACAAATCCGATCCAACGCCTGTAATTCGCTCGATGGCCTTTTCGATCTGTGTTTCTTCGACGCTATCCGAGGCTGCAGTCGCTGATTGGGGTACGCTCTTTCTTATCATAAACAAAAGGCACAAAAGACCTATAACAAACAAAACAGCGAGCAACATTGTCATCTTTCGAACATCTTTACCCTGAGCCGCCACGGTAAGATATTGCTGCTCTTTTTCAGAAGAGGAGTCTGGTGACTTGAGGTCCCGACGGTCCCCGGCCTCACAGCCTGACGAATTCGTCGTTTCCTGCCCCCCCGAATCTCCAAAACCTTGATCACGCATAAAAGATAACATAGCCAATCTCCACTAAAGCTAATTAATCGGTAACGGGTAATTAGTGAGTATTAACCAACAAATGAACGATTTAACTGGTTTTATTCTGGAAAAATATACTCACAATAAATTCAGCTTCTATCTTGCCCTCGGTCTTATCTTCCTTATCCAACTTAAGCTCCCTGATCTTCATAATCCGTGGAAGTTTCTCAAGCTCCAGGAGGAAAGAATAAAAGGAATTAAAATCCCCGACCAAACCCATTTTTAAGGGCTGTTCTATATATCCGCTATTATTCTTCTTCTTGAGAGTTCGAATAGTTTTTGGCTTTAGCCCCTGCTTTTGGGCAATTACAGTTACCTGCTCGAGGACCTTGGCAATCTCACTTGTAGGCGGCAGCTTGCTTTCAAAAAAAGTGATGGCCTCCTGCAATTGCTCAAGCTGCTTTGTGAGCCCCTCTGCGGCGGCGGAGGCTTTTTCAAATTCTTCTAATTTGTCCAATTTTACCTGAACCCGCTCTTTTGTCTCATAGAGATGCTTGTTTGCGGGCTTAATCATATATTGGTATCCAGCCGCAGCCACACTTAGGATCAAAACGAAAAACACAACTTTTCTAAAACCGCCATTCATGATCTCACCTCATATTTTATATTTACCATCCCGTATTATGCTTTACACGCCTTATCATCGTTATAAACTCCATGCGGCAGTATTTTTCCTGGTTCTAATCCCGTCAATGTCTTCGTTACTAAGATGAACGTTTTTTCTAAGCATTGCCGTCAGTTTGAACTGCCTGAATGTTGTTTCCTCGATTTTGTACTCTTTGGATTCGACAAGTGCCACGTTGTCCAGCAGAGAAGAACTACTGAGCTGCTTAATATATTTAGCAACTTGAACGTCGCTTGTCGCAACACCCTCAATATCCATATATGTCTCTAACAATTTCTCCGGTGACTCTTTTGCCTGCTCAGCGGTCCTTTTAGCCTGTGCTTCCTTGTACTTATTTGTCGGCACAGCGCGACTTGTTCTTTTGGGCTCTTTCTGAATGACATTTAGCTTTAAGAGTGAGACGCCCGCCGGCAAATTATTTGTCAGTGAAGCCAGCAAAACACTTCTCGGAACCGGCTCAAGCAGCTCTGCGGTAGTAAGGGCGGTCTTTAACATTACCTTGCGTCTGGCCTGCAGCGCTTCAAATTGTTCAATCGCCTGCTGTGCCTTAGCCGCTTTTGTACTTAAATATTCTTCCTTTTCGGCAATGGTTCGCTGACTTATCTTTATGGTTACAAATGTACCGCCCAAACCTGCCATGACCACGGCAAACAACACAAGATACATCAAATTTGTTCTTCGAGATTCATTGCTTTTGACATAATCATCAGGTACAAAATTTACATTAAGCATTTTTTATATCCTCCTGTCGAATAATTCCAAAACGTAAAGCGAAAAGCGGGTCGCACCTGTTGTATCGTGAGTACAGGCACCCAACTTTAAGCTCGACAGATTTTAGTTCTCAACTTTCTCATGACAAACTCAGCCCAAAGGCAATAGCCCAGTGAGCTTGACAATCTCTTCTATCTACACCGGTCTCAGAGAGGTCGTCCACCTGGACCGCCGCCAAACAATCTCCCATCTGTGCGGGCATTTCCAACTGCTTTGCTATTGTTACACATATGTCTTTGTCTATAGTTCTGCCCGAAAGGAAAACCAAACGCTCTATTTGAGCCTTTCTGTACATCGATGTGAAGTGTCGCCTGCAGGCATCCAATTCCATTACAAATCTGGCAACCATCTCATCACCGTCAAGCTGTTTTGCTCCTAAAGGAATTGAGCGGGCAAGAAGCAGATTCTCATGGCGACAAATTACAACGTTCGTACAGTTTGGCTCTATATCAAGCAGGTATACAACGGCTTCGGTATCGACCTGGCGCCTGCCAAAAAACCTTGTATAGCTCTTTGCCATTGCAATCGGCCAAACGCCAATAGACTTAATGGCCAGGCCGGCCTTTTCATATATCGCCAAATGTCTATCGATAATTTTTCTTTCAGCTGCTATCACCAGGGCATTATCCTCTTCTGCCGGGATGTACTTTATCAATGCATTATTAGAATCAAACGGCAACTTTTGTTTTATTTTCGAAATGACAGCTTTATCAACCGCATCTTTAGTCCGGCCTTTTCCATCTATCTTAGGCATTCTTATATGGTCGATAAACAACTCCGCCGGCGATATAGCAGCTATCACGTCCCTGCCACGAAACTGGCCTCGGCTACTCGCCTGACGTATAGTGTCGATAGCCCATCTTTGCCAATCGATGCTGCCCGCTTTTATATCGGGCGGAAGACTTTTATAATCGCCGGCAACTAAAGTTATGCCCTTGCCGTTATTGGCAAGCTGTGCCATCGACAGGGCATCATCGCCCATGTCCACACCAACCGGGCACAATCCTGCAATACCCCGTAAAATCGGCACCGCCGAACATGTGCGGTCTTTCAAAAATTGCAACATAAATTCATCCTTACTTCGTGCTTGATGCCTCGTGAGCAACACCAAATCAGATATAGGTTAATACGATAAGATGCCACCTAAAATATAAGAAACAACCTCCAACCGGCCAACCGCAACCGCAAATAATGAGGCCTTATCCAACAAATTGATGTACAAGATTGCAGCAACCAGAAAACAAGATATTCTAATCCCTATAATAACCTCGGTTTTAGCCGCCAAGTGAGAACCTATCCATATACAATTTCGGCTTGTAAGCAGAGTGGATAGCGTGAAAATGAAAAAAAACTTTTTGAAAACAAAAACATTTCATACAAAACATAGGCCTACTCTTTTCAAAAAGGAATTAGTACCGGACATAGAATTTTCGGCAGATTTGACAAAAAGAAAAAAGACAAACCTTATAGGACATTATAAGTGAATTGGAAATCGGGCTTGCGGATTCTACTCAGCTTTGAGCCGGCGTTTCATTAGACCGGTGATCGCGGCTTGTACGGGCTTATCCTCAAAGAGCACTTCATAGACCGCCTGCGTTATCGGCATCTCAACATTGTATTGTTCGGCAAGGGTAATTACTGATTTGCAGGTGGCAATGCCCTCAATTACGGATTCAGTAGCCCGCTGTGCCGCCTCTACGTTTTGGCCTTTGCCAATCCTCTCACCGAATGAGCGGTTTCTTCCCTTCGGAGAAATGCAGGTCGTTACCAAATCACCTAAACCGGTCAAACCTGCAAAAGTTTGCGGCTTTGCACCGCAAGCGATGCCGAGGCGAGTAATCTCGGCAAGTCCGCGGCACAACAGGGCGGCCTTCGCGTTGTCCCCGGCACCTATGCCATCTATAATCCCGGCGGCGATGGCAATAATGTTTTTGCAGGCGGCAGCCAGCTCGACGCCGACAACGTCGGTATTAGTATAAACGCGAAGCCAGGAACAATTGAAAATGGATTGGACGTCTTTTGCCAACTGTTCATCGGCTGCGGCGGCACAGGCGGTAGCCGGCAGTTTCCTGGCCAGCTCATCGGCAATGGTAGGCCCGGAGAGTACCGCGAATCTCATCGCTCTTCGCTCGTCGCCGGTCGCCTGGTTTCGGCAGAGCACACCGGTCAATATCTGCGTCGGACGCAGTAGAGTATCATTTTCAATACCCTTGGCGGTTGAGACAATTGGGACTCCCTCAGGGACATAATCCTTTAAGCGCTTGAAAACCTGACGGACAAACTGACAAGGCACAGCGGAGACAATCAAGTCGGCACCAGCCATTATGCGCTCATCGTCAGGCTCAAATGCAAGGTTTTGGGGCAGCCTGTAGCCGGTTAGAAATTTGATGTTCTCGCCGGCTGACTCTATCTGCTTCAACTGCTCTCGGTCATAACCCCAAATCCGCACATTTGTGTTCTTTTCGCAGAGCAGCATAGCCATCACGGTGGCCATCGCACCATCGCCTATTATGGAAATGTTGTTGTATCTCGTCACTCGTGGTTCGTGAATCGTGTTTCGTGATTTGTTTGATTCCTGGTTCATCGTACGAGCATTAGAACAGCCGTTTGAAGAAATGTCAATCCTGATATTTGCCCAAAGGTTCTATGCGCACGGTTTCAATCTGCCACGGTTCTGCTGCCTGGCTTAGGCTCCATCCTTCTGGGCAGACGGCGCCTTGGGATACGC
>JAUWLI010000347.1 GCA_030613765.1 Phycisphaerae bacterium | reverse complement strand
AAAGGCGACCCAATGCTGCGCGTGATAGGTATCAAGACATTCCTGGATGGAGGCATGTTAACCGGCAGCGCATACATGCTAAAGCCGTGGGGTATTAGCAAAATCTATGCTATCGACGACCCGGACTATCGCGGCGTCTTGTTCATTCCCAAAGAACGGCTTCTGCCGATAGTGCGCACGGCTACCGAATGCGGGCTGCAGTTCACGGCCCATACAGTGGGAGACGGCGCTGTCCACACACTACTTGAAGTTTACGAAGAGCTGAGCAAGACAATGCCAATTCGAAAAATGCGACATTGCATCACCCACTCAAACTTCATGAGCGCCGAATCCATCCAAAAGGCAGTCAACCTGAAGGTCATCCCGCTGATCCAGCCGGCATGGTTGTATCTGGATACAAGAACATTGGTAAAGCACTTCGGTTACGACCGCCTTCGATACTTTCAGCCCTTACGGAGTATTTTCGAGGCTGGTGGCATCGCAGCCGGAGGTTCTGACCACATGCAGAAGATTGGCTCGCTGCGTTCGATTAATCCCTATGACCCGTTCCTTGGGTTATGGATTACCATCACGCGCCGGGCTAAGTGGTATGATGGACAGCTTCATCCCGAAGAGACCCTCAGCCGTGAACAGGCCATTCGTTTCTACACAATCAACTGTGCACGGGCCCTGTTTCAGGACAAATTCGTTGGTTCCTTGGAAAAAGACAAGCTCGCTGATTTCATCGTCGTTGATACTGATTTGCTTACCTGTCCGGGCGACGCAATCAGAAAAACACAGGTCCTCAGAACTTATCTCAACGGAAAGCTCGTATACAAACGCTGACTAACTTCCGTCACCAATAAATCCTGACTAATCTCCTTATTGACAATGGCGCCGATGTCAACGCTAAAGACAAACACGGGCGAACGCCTCTGCACGCCGCCGCCGGCCGGACCCCATTGGAATTGGCCGGGGACACGACGCGATTGGGTTCGGCTGCAAAAAAGAGACGCAAAGCAATCGTCGAGCTGCTGCTCAAGCACGGGGCAAAACAGTAACTGACGATACTGACGCTCCTTTCAAGCCAAAACAAACCTTAACCCCCCCGGTCCTGCAAAATCAGCCGCCTACCCCCCGTCCTGCTGCACCGATCCCAAAAGAACCAACAGATGGATTAGTTCGTATAAACTATAGAAGGATTATGTTCTTTTGTATGCCCCTGCCCCCTTCTCCAAACCTCTCCTCGCTGGCAGGGGCTTTTAACAACCCGCCCAATCCATAAAAAGACCGTTTGTTTTCATACAGGTCCGGTAACAGCTATCCGGCCACAAACTCATTAACTACGAGGCTCCCCCATTTGCCGGAGTCATTAACAAATAAAGCAATACTTTTTGGCACTGACGACTTTTCGGAGTATACTTTAATAAAGCATTAAACAAAGGGGCGGACATCAACACATTTATTAAGCTATTTCTACTGTATGTAAGCAAGTTTGATTCATCGGAGCAATCACTGTTTTTATTATCACTGATGAGTTTGGTCTATCGGGAGTGTAATAAACAATTGAGACCTGCGTTCGCAGGCGTAAATATAATATTATTTTAAACTCATTTGGGAGGAGTAGAAGATGGAAAAAAGAAAAGGTTTTACACTGATCGAGCTGATGGTCGTAATCTTCATCGTGGGCATCCTGGCTGCGGTGGCGATTCCCATCATGCGAGGCCGAATTGATGCGGCCAAGTGGTCGGAAGGCAAGGCTGGTGCCGGTAGTATCCGGACCGCTGCCCGCGCGTTCTGTGCAGAGAAAGGCCCCAACTGGGGTGGTTCCTGGGCGAACGTGTCACTGGCCGACCTGGGCTTTACTCTGGTGAGTGCAGCCGACGGCGACGACCTGGACGGCAAGTACTTCACTAATGAATCTTATGCCGTTGCGTTTACCGCTTACGATACGTATGTGGTTACGGTGACCGCCGCCTCTTCGCTGCGCGTCGACAAGCCTGCAGCGCCTGCGGTAGTAACGCTGGACCAGAATGGTGCCTGGATCCCGTAAGGTAGCTGCGACATTTTCACAACTACCGGTAATTGTTGAGTCAACCTAAAGAAGTGGGGGTCTTGTATCTCAAGGCCCCCACTTTGCATTACAAAGCAAGCCCGAAGCGATACAATCCCCTGCCGGTCCTTCCTAAAACAAAATCCCACCCTTGAGAAGCAATTATTTCACGACCTCAATTTGTATTTCATTTGAGATAAGATACCGTACAATCTCTTGCAGGCTGGTTTTATTGGGGAAAATGTGGCTCATAGTTTGCTTCGCATTTGCTTGGCTTTTGTGGCCTTGGCGTCCTCAGGAGGAAAGCCGTCCGGCATCCATGCCGGCAACTCGGCGATCGAAGCCCTGGCCTTTTCGGTAGTGGGCACCGCCCACGCCTGGAAAAACGGGGCGAGGTTCCTGCCAACCGCTCGTGACATACGCACCATCCACTGGTCTCTTTTCTCGTCATCGCTTTGAGGACGCTGCTCTTGTGTGAGGGTTCTGTATTCTTTGAAAACCTTCGTAAAAGGCTTCCAACCGAACGACTCCTGCAACTGCATGTACATACACAGCGCAAGAAACGGATCTCTCTTCCACTTCTCATAGTCACAGCCATCGGCAAAATATCTATCGGTATTCCGCTTGCGGGCCCGCTTAGTAATAGAGGGGTGTCCCTTGTCCGGGACGTCGCAGACCTTATCCATTATATACAACGAGAACAGATTGACCGTGACTTCCCCTGTCCCCCTGAAGGTCCAGTCGTAATTCTGATGATTATGCCCAATCTCGTGGAAGAGCCCCCACACGCCGCCGTGCTTGTTGGATATAATCCTTTCCTTATCGACTATCGTGGTCATAATGTCCAGCATCGTCATAAGCGGATAGCCGGCGTGCATGTACCCGGCGCTAATCTGGACGTCCGGCACAAAGCGTTCGAGACGCCGGCGCTGCGGTTCTCGGCCGAGCAATTCCGCATAGCGGTCCATTACCGCGTCCCAGAATTTCATCAGATCTTCGGGGTCATCGACCGTGCGCAGGACCTTCGAAGGCAGCGTCAATATCAGCTTCCCGCCTGCCAGTTCACCCCAGGGAGCTGGATGATTGCGTATTGTCTGGCGCCATATCTCCGAGTTCGTTTTACCTAAGACATAATATGGCGCTGGGATCGCCCCATCTATGGTGACTCTTATTTTTCCAATCTTCAAATCATACGG
>JAUWLI010000056.1 GCA_030613765.1 Phycisphaerae bacterium | reverse complement strand
GCTGATTGCCGCCGTCCCCGTTCAATATAGAATAAAGGATTTGTATTCTTTTCTCTATACTTATGGTCAAAGAGAAGAGCGGGATGGGACAATAGTCTATGGAGCGGAGGAAATGCTCGAGTCTATTTGTTATCGTGAGCTAACCAGGTTTGCAGCCAGTGCGAAGATCGAGGTCGATGACGAAGATCAGGGCAGTCCCGGTGTAAGACAGAGCCTGCTTGGAGCGGGTCGTGCAGGGGCCAAGCGGATCTTAACTCACAGGATTCAGCAGGCGGCAGATAAAGCCGAACTCGGTGTTGAAATCGTGTTCCTGGGCTTGCAGGGTATTCACCCGCCGCCCACGGTCGCTTCTGCTTATCAAAAGGTTGTTGGTTCCGTTCAAAAGAAACAGGCACTTATCCTTAGTGCTCAGGGCCAGCGAAATAAAACCTTAAGTACACTCGTGGGTTCTGTGGAGGATGCTAACGATCTTTACACTCTTGCTGCAAAATACCAGCAGGCAAAGAGGCAGAACCAGCCGGACGCCAATGAGATAGCCGCCGATTTGGACCAGGCTTTTGAACAGGCAAGGGGCGAGATTTATAAAACACTGAAAGAATCGAAAAGTTATGCTTTTGAAGTGGCGACACTTGCCCAGGCTACGGGCCTGCGTTTTGCCAGCCAGCTAAAGGCATACAGGGCTTCAGAAGAAATTTACAAACACCAGCTTAAATTAGCGGTCCTCGAAGAAGCTCTTAGTGATATAAAAAAATATCTTGTTGTTGCAGACCAGAACGATACACAGATTTTCATAGTTGATGTTACTGAAAAACGAATACCAAGTTTGTATGATGTAGGCTTGAAGGAAAGCGGCAAAAAATGAAAAATCTCACCATTACAATCTTTATTGTGTTGATATTTGCAATTATGGGCCTTTGGCTCTTTTTATTCCAGGTCCGGGAAACAGAATCCGCGCTTGTAACGACCTTTGGCGAACCCAAACGTGTAATCACTGAACCCCGCTTGTGTTTCAAATGGCCGAGGCCGATACAAAGGGTATATAAGTTTGATTCGAGGATGAGAGTTCTTGAAGCCAATCTCGGCGAGACAACAACCAAAGGAGCTGTTCCGATTATCGTCAATACTTACGTAGTATGGAAAATCGCCGATCCCCTGCAGTTCTTTAATGCAAATGAGCATGGAAGTATTACGGAAGCTAAAAAGAAGTTGCTCAGCCAGATTAGCGATATCCAGAACAGAATAATTGGTCAGCATTACTTTTCGGAGTTTGTAAACAGCGATCCGTCAAAAATAATATTTGAAGATATTGAAAAAGAAATGCTCGACGAGTTTAACATTAAACAGAACGTCAAAGAAAAGTATGGCATTGAAATCAAGACCGTCGGTATAAAACAGCTCAAAATTAGTGAAGATGTCAGCAAAAATGTCTTTGAACGAATGATTGCTGAAAGAGACCGCAAGACCCTGGCGACTATTTCCGAGGGAAATGCCGAGGCAAGCAGTATTAAAGACGACGCCAATTCTATAAAGATAGAGATACTCGCTGCTGCCGAGGCAAGAGCAAAGTCAATACAGGCCGAAGGTGACGCCCAGGCTGCAAAATTTTATAAATTGCTCGAAGCCGACCCCGGCCTTGCAATGTTTCTACTGGACATCGAAGCTATAAAGAAAATCCTGGAGAGAAACACCGTTATCGTTTTAAGCGCGGATGCCTATCCTTTCAATCTAATAAAGGAAAAGCCCACGATTGTGCCCAGAGACCCAAACGAATAAAAAGAAATAACTTACTCTAAGTCGCAGCCGTTAATGCTATGACAGAACAGAATAAAGATAAGGAAAACACAATAAGCAATAAGCAATACAGTGACCAGCTTGATGCTGCCGGTAAATCCCTCTCCGAGGCGTTGAGAATCAGCTTTGTTATCTTAAAAATCTTTATGATTGTGCTGGTTATTGTCTTTCTTGCCTCGGGTTTCAGAACTGTTGACCCTGACGAAGAGGCTCTTGTTTTGCGGTTTGGAAAGATTCGAGGTATAGGTGATGAAAGGCTCCTTGGACCGGGACTGCATTGGGTCTTCCCCTATCCAATAGATAAAATTGTAAAAATCCCTGTTCTAAAAAAGGTGAATTTAGCCATCAATTCATTTTGGCATTTCGAGTCGGACCAGGAATTAGCATCCCCGACAAAAAGGCAGGTCCCACCGTCTGAGCCGCTGTATCCTACCCGCGATGGTTACTGCATTACTCGCAGTGAAAAACAAAGCGCAGCTATCAGTGGAGTTGACGGTAGTGACTACAATATTGTCCATTCCAAATGGCAGTTGGTCTATCAGATTGTTGACCCGGAGAGTTTCTTTAAAAATGTATATGTCGAAGAAGTAGAACCGGGACAGGATTATTTTAATGTTATGACAAAAAGCATAAATCCGCTCTTAAAAGCCGTTTTTGATGATGCCGTTGTGACTGCAATGGTTCACTACACAATTGATGATGCGCTTTCGAGCCAGGACAGAATTCGAAAACATGTTTGGGAATTAATGCAGCAAAAGCTGACACACCAAATAAACAGCGGCATACAAGTCGAGTCGGTACAGCTCACCGATATAACCTGGCCTCGACAGGTTGACCGGGCATTCCAGAATTTAAACAAGGCCAGCCAGGAAAGTGAGAAGGAAATCAGCGAAGCCAAAACTTATTACGAAAATACTCTTAATGAAGCTGCCGGTTCGATAGCTCGCCAGCTTCATGCAACCTTACGTGATGAAACCATCAGCGAGCAGGAAAAAGAATTGTTATGGACCCATGCGGCCGGTGCTGCACAGGCAAAAATCGCTCGAGCCAGGGCCTATGCTACCAAGGTTGTGGAAAACGCCGAAGCCAATGCCGAATATTTGCACAAGATTCTCCCTGAATTTCGTAAATGGCCTGAGCTCTTTATCCAGAAAATCCATAGTGACGCAATCGTAGAAGTCTTCGACAACGCAGATGAGAAAATTATGATTCAGTTTACTGAAGGCCCCGGGGACAAAGAAATCAGAATCATGGTAGGTGACAATTGATAAAACCAAAATATCAGAAGTAGTAATATAAGGAAAAGAAGAGCAATTGTGAAGTGAGAAACGAGATACGCTGAATATGGCCCATGAACATTTACATTTTAAAGAAGATATTGCCGCCGAACATACTCACAGCAAGCAGGTTCGCGTAAGTTTAGCTCTGCTGGGCACATTGGCCGGATTTATGCTGCTTGTAAGCAGCTTTATAGCCCGCTCCAGGTATCTTTATGGCAGTGGCAGTTTTCAGGCTGAGTTCCTGGCAATGGCCGCTGCCATACTGCTCGGTGCTCCTATTGTTCTGCACGCCATAAAGAGCCTCATTAAAAAAGAAATGCACATGGACGAGCTGGTGGCCCTGGCAGTAATCGCCGCCTTTGTAACCGGCAATTATATCACCGCAGGCCTGGTTGCATTCTTTATGCTCTTGAGCGAGCTGATTGAAACACGCACCGCACTCGGTGCTCGAGCCTCAATTGAATCCTTGATTAAGCTGACGCCGACAAAGGCAAATCTCATCGAGAAGGATGGCTCTGAGAGCGAGGTGAACGTCAGCGGCTTGAAGCCCGGTGATTCTATCCGTGCCCGTCCCGGCGACAACATATCAGCCGATGGCGAAGTCATCAAAGGGCTCAGTTCTGTCAATGAAGCAACGATAACAGGCGAATCTTTGCCAGTTGATAAAGTGCCCGGTATGCAGGTCTTCGCTGGTACAACCAACCTTACCGGCGTGTTGGACATCACAGTAACAAAAGCCGGCAAAGATACCACTCTTGGCAAAGTCCAGTCATTGATTATACAGGCAGAGCAGACAAAAATACCGATTATGCGGATAATTGACCGCTATATTAACTGGTATATGCCGACTATCCTGATGATTGCTGCAATCGTCTTGTTTTTCACAAGAAACATCGATCATCCGATTACTATACTTATTATCTCCTGTCCCTGTGCCTTGATTTTAGCCACGCCTACCGCAATGGTGGCGGCACTCTCAGCCTCTGCTCGCCTCGGTGTCCTGATAAAAAATGTTGCTGACCTCGAACTCGCTGCAAGATGTACAGCTATGGTATTTGACAAGACAGGCACATTGACCACTGGCCAGCTCTATGTAACAAAGCTCACACCCGCCGAGAATATTGAACCTGCTGAATTATTGACCGTCGCGGCCTCTGCTGAGCAGATGAGCAAACACCCCGCGGCAAGAGCTTTGCAGGAGGTGGCAAGAGAGGCAAATATCTCTTTGCCGGAAGTGGATGATTTTAGTGAAACGCCCGGCAAAGGTGTAACTGCTCGCTCCGATTCCGGCAGAATTGTGGTCGGAAGAGACACTTTCTTAACGGAAAAGAAGATCGATGTAAGCAACGTTTCCGACCCCGCACTCCAGGAGGAGCAGGGTTTTAGTACACTTTACGTGGCCAAGAATTCGAAGTGTATCGGTTGGATCGGATTGCAGGACAAAACAAGGCCGGAGGCCCGGCAGGCGGTGAGCGAGTTACTTGGTCTCGGTATAAAAAGAGTGACTATGCTCACAGGCGACAGGGATGAGGTCGCCAACCGTGTTGCTGCTGAGTTAGGTTGTACCGATTTTAAGGCCCACTGTTTGCCTCAGGACAAACTCTCGATTGTTGAGCAAATCAAAAGTGACGGTCATACCGTTGTCGTCGTCGGTGACGGCATAAATGACGCTCCTGCTTTGGCGGCAGGTGATTTGGGTATCGCGATGGGTGCCGCCGGCAGCGATGTCGCCATAAATTCCGCTTCGATTGCGCTCATGAGCGACGATTTGAAACGACTGCCGTTTCTTGTGAAGCTTTCAAGAACCACAAGAAGGGTGATTCGTCAAAATCTCGGCTTTGGAATACTTTTTATCGTACTGGGAGTCTCGCTTTTCTTCTTCATTCCACCGAAAATGGCTGCCGTTCTGCATTTTCTCGGCTCACTGATTGTTGTATTTAACAGTGCTCGACTTGTCCGCTTTGGCGAGGAACTCAGCCACGAACCACATGCTTGAATCGTGAAATGTGAAATGTGAAGCGAAAGGATACCAGATACGCTTCATGAGATACGAGATACAAAATTATGGAATACGCTGTTGAAACTTTTTCTTTGACCAAAATATTTTCCGATTGGTGGGGTCGGGACAAGGTTTATGCTGTAGACGGCCTGAATCTACAGGTCCATTACAATGAAGTTTACGGCCTTTTAGGGCCTAACGGCTCAGGAAAAACAACCACTCTGAAATTGCTCCTTGGCTTACTCTATCCCACAAAGGGAAAATCTGCTGTCCTCGGCGGTAACGGCGCAGACCCGAAAATCAGCGCTCGGATTGGCTTTCTGCCTGAAGAATCGTATCTCTACAGGTATTTGAACGCTCGCGAAACCCTGGACTTCTACGGCAGGTTATTCGGCCTGCCTCCAAAAGTCCGAAAATTGCGTATCGAAGCACTTCTTGATATGGTTGGTCTAAAGGCCGTTGCAAACAGACCCGTCGGAACATTTTCAAAAGGTATGGCCCGCAGAATCGGATTAGCACAGGCCCTGATAAACGACCCGGAATTACTTATATTGGATGAGCCGACAACCGGACTTGACCCTATCGGGACCAGGCAGATAAAGGACCTGGTCCTGGAGCTTGCAAAACGCGGCAAGACAATTTTGCTTTGTAGCCATTTGCTCGCCGACGTCGAAGATGTATGCGATAGAATTTCAATCCTCTATGGCGGCAAAATCCAGGCCGAAGGTCAGGTTAGAGACCTATTACTGCAGTCAAATAAGATGCAGATTACTACCGACACCATAAGCGATAACGCTATTGAGAAGATAAAGCAGGTAATTAAAGAAGAGCATGCTGACTGCGAAGTAATATCCCCAATGGACAAGCTCGAAACGTTTTTTATCAAAACTGTTACAGATGCCCAGCGGCAGGCGCAGACCACAAGCGGGGCGGTCAGCACTACGGGTATCAGCGATTTTCTTGTTGCCAAGGCTGCAGAGGAAAATATAATCGACAAACTTGTTTCGGCGCCGATATCGCGCCAAACTCCACCACAATCTGAAAAAACGGAGCAGGTTGTCCCTGTTGAAACTACTGACCCAAAACCCGATGACAGGCTGTTGCGTAAACTAACCAAGCCGGCAAAACCTGAACAGCCAAAGCCTGTTGCTCGTGATAGAAAAATAACAACACAGCCAGTTAAATCCAAAGTACCAAAGCCCGAGCAAATCAGAAAAAGCATTTTAGACCGGCTCACAGAAAGCTCATCGCCACGAAACGACGAAAGTGAGCAAACTGGTAAATCAAAAAACAAAAATGAAGATTAATCACAGCTTCTGACAGGCGAATTTTAAACGAATCAAATAGTGTTTTGAATATTCGATATTTGTTTTTTCGCTATACGCTGTTAAGAAGGAGACTTTGGCGATGCGTAGTATTTGGGCTGTCGCCACTAATACTATAAAGCAGGCCTTGCGGATGAAAATCGCCGCTGTTTTTATAGTTCTGCTGATTGTCCTGCTGCCCGTTATGGGGCTTTCGATGACGGGCGACGGAACCCTGATGGGCAGGCTCCAGACTTTTGTAAGCTACAGCCTGTCGCTCACTAATCTTTTGCTTTGTCTGCTCACGATAATCGTCACAATCTATACGTTAACAAGCGATATAAAACAAAGGCAGATATACTCTGTTATTACCAAGCCCATCCGCCGCTATCAGTTGCTTTTAGGTAAATTGCTCGGCGTAGTATTATTGAATACAGCTCTGCTCGCCCTCTTTTCAGCAATAATATATGCAATTACTATTTACACACCAAAATTTTCCGATGCCGACCAGGCCGATCTTATCCATGTAGAAAACGAGTTTTTCACCGCCCGCGCCGCCTTAGTACCCCCCGAAACCGACGTCACCAAAGAGGTACTTGATACTTACGAGAAGCTTGAAAGAGACGGCCAACTTCCTCCGGATATGCCGCGCAGTAAAATCATAGACGCGCTTACCAAACGCAAACAGCTTGAGAAACGGGCTGCTGTGGTTGGTCAGCAGTTGGTTTGGGAGTTTAATAACGTTAAAGTTCTCGACCCAAATGAGACTTTGTTTATAAGGTACAAATACGATGTCTCTATAAATCCGCCTGATGAGCAGATTTATAGCCGGTGGGATATCGGTGACAGTCGACAATATCCTGCTGAATTTGCCTCTTTTTATCGTAAGGATCCCATTCGAACTTTTCGCGAGTTGGAATTTCCTGCACATTTAATCGCTGAAGACGGCTACCTGGCCATCAGGTTTCTCAACGTCCCGCTAAACGATACGGCGGTGATGTTTCCCCCTGACGGTCTGGAAGTCCTTTACAAAGCCGACACGTTCACCGCCAATTTCATAAGGGTTGTTCTTTTAATATTGTTTCGTTTGATTTTCCTGGCGTCTTTAAGCCTGTTAGCCTCGACTTTTCTCTCTTTCCCAGTCGCCATATTGCTTTCTCTTTGCATTCTTGTTACAGCAATTTTCAGCGGTTTCTGTTTAGAGTCCTTTGACTATCTTGGCAAAGACTTAAGTTGGGTCTATCATTACACTGTCAGGCCGATCATTTTGCTCTTGCCCCAGTTTGATAAATTTAGCCCTGCAAAATACCTGGTCCCTGCAAGATTATTGAGCTGGCCTTTACTGGCTAAAGTCGCCGGCCTTATGATTTGTATAAAATCGCTTTTATTGTTGTTGCTTGCACTGCTGATTTTTAGTTTCAGAGAAATTGCAAAAATTATAATCTAAAGATACTCGTAGCTGGATGCTCCTTAGGAGAAAAGGAATCAAGTATCGAGTTTCGAGAATCAAGTATCGAGTTTCGAGAAATGCATTTTCGCGATAAAGTAATTTGGTTTGTTTGTATTGTTCTTGCGGTTGCCTTGTTTATTGCCGCTGGTGTACAGCTTGATTTCATAAACGCTGAGCGCCAGGATATGGGCCTGATACTCGATAAGCCTGAAAATGTTCCTCCTTCGCTGGCTTTTGCAACCATTGCAACCGGGGCCTTTCGTGGTCTGCTTGTAGATGTCCTGTGGATCCGTGCAGACAATCTAAAAGAGGAGGGGCAATTCTTCGATGCAAAACAGCTTGCAGAGTGGATAACCATCCTGCAGCCTCGTTTCGCAACAGTTTGGGAATTCCAGGCCTGGAATATGGCTTATAATATTTCCGTTACAATACCAGCAACGCGGCCGGACCAACGCTGGCGGTGGGTCAAAAATGGCTACGAACTCCTTCGCGACAAGGGCATTGAGAAAAACCCAAGAAGCATCCTGCTTTATCGTGAGCTTGCAAGAACGTTCCAGCATAAAATAGGTGGAATATCGGATGATGCACACAGATATTACAAGCTCCAACTGGCTTTAGCTATGGAACCGCTGGTCGGACCCCAGAATAATCAGGATTTCAAAGCTCTTGCCGAAGCGCCGACCGATTGGCTGGAAATTATCAAAGATGCGGATGTGCTGGGGTTAATTAAAGCCCTCAAATCTGCTGACAAAACGTTTGCCGATGATGACAGCTTTGTCAGTAATTATTTGTCTTTAAGGCGGAATCCCCGCAGGTTCGAACCTGCCGCCTTCCAGGTGATAGATAATTTTAGAGGCAAAAAAAGCCTTCAAAAGCTTGATATTTTTGCAAAGGCATTCCAGTTGCGTAATACATGGAAACTTGACCCGGTCCTGATGCACGAGTTGAATCAAATGTACGGACCTGTTGCCGACTGGGATGATCCCAACAGTCATCTGCCTCTTGACTGGCGACACCCGGATAGCCATGCAATTTACTGGGCTGTAAAGGGTCTGCAGATGGCCGGAAAAGGAGAATATTCCCCGGATGAGACAAACACCGACCGCATCGTGGTCCATAGTTTGCAGAACCTCTTCCGCTACGGAAAAATATTCATTTATGACGTGCCGGTGCCAATAAGTACGGAAGATGCCCCCCAAACTGCAAAAAGCGAGCAACTAATCGTGACCCAGGCTATATTTCTGCGTCCCGATTTGAGAATGTTTGGGCCCTACAACAAGGCCATGTTGGCGGTTCTCGAAAAATACAAAGTACTGAAGGAATCCACCTACGGCGCCATGCAGAATGGTCACCGTAATATGCTGAAAAATGCGGTACTTTCCTTCTATCAGGCGGGCTCATACGAGGGAGACGCACATCGGCGCCAGGCACAAAGAATCTATGACCAATTAGGGCAGCTTTATCCTTTTGATGAATTTAAGGTACCGCTTGTTATTTATGTAAAAAAAAGACTTGAAGAAGAGATCAAAACTCTCGGAATATTTAATGCAAGAGAAATTATTCAAATGCTTTTGAGGGAAGCTTACTTCAGATATGCGGTCCATGATGACAACGAGGCATTCGCCAGAGAAAAAATGGCAGAGGAGGCTTATAAGATTTACAAGGACAAATTTCCTGATGTACCAAGGGTTGACCTGCCTGAGTTTCCACAGTTAAGATACCTGGCGCTTCGCGATTTCCTGGATGACTGGCAGTATCCGCCTAACTTAAGAAGCAATCTCCTCGGACGAATAAAAATTGAAAGGCCCGACCTCTACAAGAAATTGATGCAGCAGGAAGAGTTATTGCAAAAACAAACACAACCAAAAGGCTGACATCCTCTTTAGCGTACAACGTCTGGTGTTGACTGTAGAGGCGGCTGACTTCACAGAGTAAGAATTGAAAAGTCAAAGTTCAAAATTCAAAATTCCACTGACCCCTTCCCAGAAAAAAGCTGTCTTTCACGTTGAAGGTCCCTTACTTGTCATCGCCGGCCCCGGAAGCGGAAAAACATGCGTCATCACATATCGAATCGCGGCGCTGATTGATTCGGGTATAAGCCCGCATAATATTTGCGCGATAACTTTTACCAACAAAGCTGCCGACGAGATGCGCCAAAGGGCAGCGGCTCTCGGCACACCTGGCGGTCCACATATCAGCACCTTTCATTCTCTGTGCGTAAGAATCCTCCGCCGATATGCAGACAAGGTCGGTATAAATCCCAACTTTAGTATCTATGACCAGTCCGACCAGTCCAGATGTATCAAACAGGCCGTAAAAGAGTGTGAGCTTGATACGACAAATTTCCCGCCTGCCAGGATGCTCGATGCTGTTTCTACCCGTCTCAAAAACAATCTGATAGATGTCGACACTTTCAAAGCACAGGCAGACGACTACTTTACTAAAAATTTAGCACGAATTTACGACCGCTACCAGCACATCTTGGCTGACCACAATGCCCTGGATTTTGATGACTTGCTGGCCAAGACCGCTTTCTTGCTCCGGGACTGTTCTGATGTTTGCTCAGAGCTTTCAAATCGTTTCAAATTCCTGCTCATCGACGAATATCAGGACACCAATCGTGCCCAGTATATAATCGCCAAGGCCCTTGCATCTGAGCATAACAATATTTGCGCGACCGGTGACCCCGACCAGTCCATCTACCGTTGGCGAGGTGCCGACATCCGCAACATATTGGCCTTCGAAAATGATTGGTCAAATGCAACCGTTGTAAAACTCGAAGAAAATTTCCGCAGCACCCCCAATATCCTCGAAATTGCAGATAGTTTGATTGCGGTCAACACATCACGAAAGCAAAAGAAGCTCATCCCCACAAGACCATCCGGCAAAGGTGTAATTGTAGATGCCTTCGAAGACGAAAAGATAGAGGCTAACGCAATTGCTCGGCAGATAAAGCAGTTGACTGACCAGGGTGTTTCTCTAAATGATATAGCCGTATTCTATCGCGTTAATTCCCAGAGCCGCGTGCTCGAAGAAGCATTTATCCGCAATAAAATACTATACCAGGTTGTTCGTGGCGTGGAGTTCTACAGAAGAAAGGAAATTCGCGACCTGCTCGCCTATTTGAAAATCCTCGTCAATCCTGATGATGAAATTGCACTATTGCGCATAATCAACACACCTGCCCGCGGTATAGGGAAAACCACAATTGACAGGGTTCGTACCTATGCCGATGGAAATAACATTTCCTTCTTCGAGGCCCTAAAGAAAGCAAAGGATATTGATTCTCTCTCCAAAGCTGCACAAGCTAAGCTCGGCGTCTTCGTCGATATGATAGAAAACTTCAAAAAAGATGTCGCCGGCCAGGTAACGCCGCTCGCCCAGCGTGTTTTTGTCGAATCCGGCCTGGAAAATTCCTTTCGGGGCGAAGGCGACCAGGGCGAAGACGCTCTCGAAAATATCAACGAGCTGATAAATGCCGCCTCTCAATATGACCAGTACACCGAGCAGCCATCACTGCTCGATTATCTCCAGCAAATCTCACTCTTCAGTGATACCGATGCCTATGACTCGTCCGGTGGCAGTGTTGCTCTGATGACCCTGCATGCTGCGAAGGGACTTGAGTTTGAGAACGTCTTTATTGTCGGCGTCGAACATGGCTTATTGCCCCACGAAAGAAGTAACGCTCACGAAGACCAGCAAGAGCTTGAAGAAGAGCGCAGGCTCTTTTTCGTCGGTATTACACGTGCCAAAGCCTGGCTTCACATAAGTCATGCCCGATATCGAACAATACGAGGCCAGCAGTTGCGAACGATACCTTCGCAGTTTCTCTATGAACTCGGCCCCGCCGTCACCGAGCAGACTGAAAGGGATCAAGATTTTGATGATGATGCCGGCCTCGTTGAAATTCCAGATTCTAAATTCAAGAGAGGTCAGCTCGTTCGCCACAAAACTTTCGGACGCGGAATCGTCAAAAACTTCGTTGATATGGGTGAAAACAGCATCGTCGAGGTCGAATTTAGCTCTGGACGTACAAAATCTCTGATGTTAAAATACGC
>JAUWLI010000147.1 GCA_030613765.1 Phycisphaerae bacterium | reverse complement strand
GATGAATCCTTAAAACTAACCCCGAATCCGAATCCCGCATCCCCGCAAGTCTCAGGCAGTGTCCCAAAATAAGATGTCATTCTGAGCAAACTTGTCCTGAGCGTAGTCGAAGGAGCGAAGAATCTCCAAAAATTAATCAATAATCACTCATCCTTAATCATTTATACGACCGGGATGCCTGATATAGTAAAAAAGCTCCTGCTACACCCGGAGGAAAGGTAGTTACAGGAGCTTGGAAAAGAATAAAATTTCTAAGGTGTTTACGAATCAGGCCTTGCCCTTGTTCAGGCAGTTTCTTCCCTTAAGAAGCCCCTGCCTCTGAAGGAATACTGCAAGAAGGTAGGATCCGGCCTTTTTAATCCTCTCTAATCACCAATTAACCGCTTTTCCCGTGTCTTCGCGGCCTGTTTTGAATTTTGAGCTTTGGTTTTACATTTTCCACTTCAAACTTTAAACTTCCCCTACCCAACCATCCAACCGCCTGCCCCTGCAATTCTTAGGCAGGGGTCTAACCGTCAAACCGTTCATCTTTGTGTCTTTGTGCCTTAGTGGCATAAAAATTAGAAAGCTATCGCGCAGCGATCCCACAGTTTTACACTTTCAACTTCAAAATTTAAACTTCCATTGTCCTAATTCACCAGGTGTCCAATCCGATAAAAGCCCTTTTTTTAGCATTAATAGCCCCCTTTTCCACCCCGACTTGACTTTTCGCCTCTACCGGCTATATATAAGTAGTTGGATGCTAACTGATAAATGGAGCAAGGAAAATACCCGAACTGACGGGTTTCAAACAAAACAGGGCGAAAAGGATTCCCTTTGCACAAATATAAACTTTTCATTCATTCTTTTTGCGGAGTGAAGTTTTTCTTTCGAGCGTATTCATTACTGCTCGGGTCATAAACCCACCGTGAACGGTTGGTTTACTTAAAAGGATTCAATATCGAACAACCGCCAATAGCGGTATCAATTTCGTATGGCAGGAATATTCGACCAATCAATAGTTAATCAGGTTCAGCAGGCAAACGACATTGTTGACCTCATAAGCGAGCACGTCAGCCTGAAGAAGAAAGGCAGGGAGATGGTCGGACTCTGTCCTTTCCACGATGACCATCGCCCAAGCATGTACGTAAACCCCACAAAGCAGATATTCAAATGTTTCGCCTGCGGAGCTGGCGGCAGCATCTTCACCTTTGTCCAGATGCGCGAGAACCTAACATTCCCCCAGACCCTCCGGAGGTTGGCAGAGCGGGCCGGCATTAAGCTAAAATCCCTCAAAACGCAGGATTCAAGGCCAAAAACTACTGATGATTTCGACCCTAACGAGCTTGCAAGGGTCAACGCCTGGGCAGCCAAATACTTCCAACAAAATCTAAACGACCCCGGCAAAGGCAAAAACGCCCGCGACTACATCACCGAAAGAAAAATAACGCCAGAAAGCAGCGAGCAATGGCAGCTTGGCCTCGCCCTAACTCAAAATGACTTACTCAGGGCCGCAAAAGCCAAAAACATCCCGACCAAATTGCTACAGCAGGCGGGCCTCGTTGCCTCGCAGGCCGGAGCAGGTCTCGCCGATAAATTCGTAAACCGCCTGATGTTTCCCATTACCGATGTTACCGGCAGGGTTATCGGCTTCGGCGGCCGAACACTCGATAACGCACCCGCCAAATACATAAATTCGCCCACTACCCCGCTATTTGACAAAAGCAACTCCCTATACGGCCTCCGACACGCACGCCACCAGATCTCAACATCAGGCGCAGCCGTCGCCGTCGAAGGTTACACCGACTGCATAATGGCCCACCAGTTCCAATGCAGCAACGTCGTCGCTACCCTGGGCACAAGCTTTACTGCCGGCCAGGCACGAATCCTCCGACGCTACGCCAAAAAGGTAATCCTGGTCTTCGACAGCGACACAGCCGGCATAGAAGCTGCCAACAGGGCACTCGAGGTCTGCGTCGCACAGCGCCTGGATATCAAGCTTGCCTCCGTCCCACAGGGAAAAGACCCATGTGATTTTCTTCTAAACGCCGGAAAGAAGCGGTTCGAAAAACTGCTGGACGATGCTGTCGACGTCTTCAAGTTCAAATGGGACAGATTGATGGATAGTTTTGATAGTGGCGACACACTCATCGACCACAAAGCGGCCATCGAAGAATTTTTGCAGGCGATAGCCACTGCCGTCTGGGCCGGCAAAGTCCCGGCTATCGACAGGGGTCTGATAGTAAACCGCCTCTCCAAAATTATCGGAACAGAAACAAAACACATAAATGCCGAGCTTGCCAAAAGAATCGCAAGAGTCGCAAGGACTGCCTCCTATTCCGATACGAACGCCGCACAAAACAAAAATGCCATCTCCCGCCCACTCGACATGGGCCGGGGCCTGTACGCTACAGCTCAGCGGGAAGTACTCGAAGTATTGTTAAACGAGCCGGCACTTTTTGACAGTGTAAACAAGCAGATTACTCCGCAGGACTTTGATGTGCCCATTTTGAGGCAAATTGCAGACATGGTTTTTGAAACCTTCAGCGCAGGGCCCGATACTTCGCTGAAAGAAATCCTGGCCAAGGCCGAATCAGTAGAAGCCGGCGGCGCTATTGTGGAGTTGGCACGCATTGGAGAGGAAAAAGCCAATTTCTCCTCTCGCCTGGCAGGCGCACTTGATGCGATGAACCGACTCACCAGGCAGAGAAAAAAGGGCCAAATCAAAGCTGCCGACGACCAGACTAACTTTCTACGTCGTTTTTCAGAAAATACTGCAAAAGAAAATCCACATAACGTGGGAATGACATAGTGAAATTGACAATTGTTATTGGCTATTGAACACTGAATTATAAGCAGAGGTAATGAACTAAAACGCCTGATTTAGAGTAAATAGTTAATAGAGAACACTAAATTGAAAATACTCACAAAGGGTGCTAATTGTGGTAAAAAAAGCAAAAAAGAAAAAAGCCGCACGAAAAACTCGTAATAATAGCGGCTCCTCGAAAAAAACCGCCCGAAAAACCGATAACAATAACGGCTCCTCGAAAAAAACCAAAACAAAAACCACCGAGCAGCACATTAAATCACTTATTGAAAAAGGCGAAAAAAAGGGATTCCTCACTTACGATGAGATGAACAAGGCATTGCCCGAAGAGGCCGTTAGCCCAACCCGCCTCGATCATCTGCTCGCAACTCTCGATGAAATGGGAGTTGACCTGCTTGATGAAGCCAGTTTCAGGAAGCAGCAGGAAGAGGAGGAATTTGAAGAGGAAGAAACCCAGGAGAAGTTAGACCACGACGAAGCCGCCGGAGAGAACCAGGTAGTAGTCGACAAAATGCTCGAAAAACAACTGCTCGAGCCGGAAGCTACAAGAAGAATCGACGACCCCATCCGGATGTATCTGACCCAGATGGGTCAGATACCTCTTTTGAATAGAAAGGCGGAAATCACGCTCGCACGGAAGATCGAAATTGCCAGAATGGACTTCAGAAGGAAATTACTTCAGTGCGATTATTGTGCCCGAAACGCACTGGATTTGCTCCAACAAGTAGACCAGGGAGCGCTGTCATTTGACCGTACAATTCGCACATCACCGGCAGAGAACCTTGCGAAAAGTACAATAAAGAAACGTCTTGGCGTGAACTGCCGGACGGTCAATAAAGTTCTGAAGATTCACGAGAACTATTTCAGGAAAGCAGTCGAAAACCAGGATGGCAAGCTGGACAAGACAACGCTGAAGCGAATCCACCGAAACAGGCGTAAAATTGCGACACTTCTTGAAGAACTGAGCCTTCGTACCAGCCGTATCCAGCCGATGCGAAATAAACTTCACAGTATCAGCCAGAAGATGTACCAACTTCAGCAGGTTATGGACGCCGGCCCTACTCTGGATTATACTATCGAAGATATTGAGGCAGTTCAGGAGGAATTGACAGGTCTGCAGGAATTGGTGAACGAGAATCCGAAACAGCTCGAAAAACGACTTCGTATGATGGACAGAGTCTTTACCCAGTATGAACAAGCCAAACGGCTGCTTTCAAGCGCCAACCTTCGATTGGTGGTTTCTATAGCCAAGAAATACCGCTACCGTGGCTTGAGCTTTCTCGATATTATCCAGGAGGGCAATACCGGCCTGATGCGTGCGGTTGACAAATATGAGTACCGGAGAGGCTATAAATTCAGTACATACGCGACGTGGTGGATTCGCCAGGCGATTACACGCGCGATAGCCGACCACGCGCGTACGATTCGTATTCCCGTGCATATGATCGAGACGATGAGCCGGATTCGTGCCGCCGGGAAAGTTCTGCATCAGAAGCTGGGCAGAGAGGCCTCGATCGAAGAAATCGCCAAGGAAGCAGAGATGAGCATTGAGGAGACGCGCAGAGTAATGAAGATATCCAAGCATCCGGTGAGCCTGGACAGGCCTATCGGCGACAGCGATGACAGCTACTTCGGTGATTTTATCGAAGATGACGAGGTTGATTCGCCGGTGGCCTCAGCCACACAGGAAATGCTCAGGGAGAGAATCGATTTAATCCTCAAAACTCTTTCGTATCGCGAACGCGAGATTATCAAGCTGCGTTACGGACTCGGCGACGGCTATACATATACGCTCGAAGAGGTCGGAAGAATCTTTAAGGTAACACGCGAACGGGTCCGGCAGGTTGAGGCAAAAGCAATACGCAAGCTGCAGCATCCCGTCCGAGCGCGAAAGCTGGAAGGCTTCCTCGACCATAAAGCAGTGGCGACGAATTAGTCGATAGTCGTTAGTATTTAGTCTCTCGTGAATGAGGGGATTGGTGCAGTATACACATTAAAAAAGGCCCTGCGATTTTGCAGGGCCTTTCGATTCTTTCAAGACTTGTCGTTTGCCTAAACCGGAGTTACGTTGGTCGCACATGGGCCTTTTTTGCCCTCTCCAATCTCAAACTCAACACTCTGGTCTTCATCGAGCGATGCATAGCCCGAAGTTTTGATCTCCGAATGGTGGACAAACAAATCTTCACCGCCGCCATCCGGAGAAATAAAACCAAATCCCTTACTTGAATTAAACCACTTTACTTTACCTGTACTCACTTCTACTTCTCCTTGGCCTGTTTTAGGCCGCATAAATAGTATCTCTCGTTCTTAATTTATTGGGGGATACTCCTGAGAGATGGAAGAATATTCGCCACTAAAAAGTCCATTGTAACATAATAACCGATGTGATGCAAGAAAAAAATTAAAAAAATTCATCTTTCAAACAAGAAGCTATTGATGGCCACTGCACCTCAAAAACCCGGCTGCTTATCTTCTCCAAATGACCCACAACGATAGTCCGGTAACTTCTCTTCGTTTTCTTTGTTCTCATCGCTTCGCGATAGTTTTTCTTATTTTATTGGCCGGGCGCAACAAGCTGCGAGCTACCTTCGGATTGAAATTGAAAAGGTATAGCCATATTTCCATCCTTTGCCGGTGGTATCCTGCTCATACCCCTGGGCCATCATTCTCCTTTCCCATTGCCGGGCAGCAGTCTCGAAAGTGAATTGCTGCATAACTCTGAAGTCGCGAGGGTTGCCATGTTCCCGTTTTCTTTTTTCCGGCTCATCGGTAAGTCCTGCATACCTCATAAACACTCAACCTTCGTAGGATTCTTTTCTATCATAAGTTCTATCCTGTTTATCTTATCGGCCAGACGATGGGGGAGGCGATTGACACATCTAATAGCATTTTTTTAGCTGTCTAATATTGCTTCTTGCTTGTTTTATATATTCGCCTGAAACTTCTATGCCTATGTAATTTCTCGCCAATAACACAGCAGCTATTGCCGTCGTACCAATACCAATAAATGGATCAATGACTACGTCACCTTTCTTGGTAAATAACTTTATGAACCAACTTGGTAATTCGATGGGAAATACGGCGCTATGGTTACGATTATTACATTCTGTGGCGAAATTTACTACTGTCCCAGGCTCCATATAATGCTCATTCTCAAAAACTAGAACGTTATGCGGGTAAACTTTTCTTTTGTTCAACCAATTAGCAACGTTCCTGCCAAATTTACTTTTTGTGCCAGAAATGCTTCTGCGAAAATCTCTTTCTGTCATCGACTTAAATCTCTTTTTGGCCCAGTCTCCGATCGGCACCTTAACTGCATCCTGATACATTTTAAACTTTTTCTGTTTTGTAAAATGCAAACATCTCTCCCAGTTATCCCGAAATCTATTTGTCCATTTACCAGGATACGAATTTTTTTTGTACCAACAATATTCTTCCGTCCAAAGCCAACCTTGTTTTTTGAGAGATAGGATTAGCTCCAAAACATAAGTTTGCCTTTCTCCATTTTTAACATTTTCTTTAATATTTAAAATAAACGAACCTGTTGGTTTTAGCGATCTGTATAGTTGCTCAGAAATTGGCAAAAACCATTCTACATATTTATTAGGATGAATACCACCGTATACATTTTTTCTTCTATCTGCGTAAGGAGGAGAAGTAATAATAAGATCTATACTATTATTAGGAAAGCGTGAATCCTTTGATAACTGTTTTGCACAGTTTCCCTTATATATTATATTTAGTCGATCAGGTTTCATGACGAGTTATTGTAGCGAATAAAAACTTTGCGGTCCAACCCTTTTTGTATATCTTTATGAATTTTATTTAGAGCAATCTCGAATTAGAGAAAAAGCTAAAACCTCACATGTACGGGCCCACTCGCTCCCTTTCTTGTAAATATTGGAGTATGGGTCCTTAATTATTTTGAGAGCTTTTAAGTCAAATGCGTTTTTGCCCATGACTGGTAATAAATACAAATAGTAATTTTGATTATAATATTCAGATTTCTCAACTTCGTTTCTTGTCCAGTTAAACCCATAATCTTGAGAGGAAACCGCTTTTACTTCAATATACCTTTGGATGGGATTTCCATCTTCAACAAGTTTGCCATCAAAGCTTTTTATATCATAGCCCGCGGAAACATCTCTAAGAGCGATATGTTCAATTTTTTTGACCAAATCTGGGTACTGTGACAATCTTTCCTTTTCGTATTTAATAATCTGTATTTCCCCTGCCTTGCCAATTTCAGCCCTTCTCTGCTGAACACTAAGAAACTCTACTGGTGATACTTGTCTGGACTGCTTAAATGCAGCAAACGTGGGTGAAAAAGCTTCTGATATGATATATTTTGTTTCAGTTGAATCCAGATACATGCATTCAAGGTCAATAAGAAAATTTCTCAGTCCACTATATTTGAGTCTTTGGGAAGCACTTGGC
>JAUWLI010000370.1 GCA_030613765.1 Phycisphaerae bacterium | reverse complement strand
TTTGCGCTTTGCAACCCAACTCACGCCATGCTGTTTTCTAAGCAGATTCCAAAAAGATGCCTCCGTCCTTGCACCCTTTTGTTGGTTGCATTCCTTACAAGTTAAAGCTATATTATATGGCCATTTAGTACCATCTTTTGAGATCGGAGTAAGATGCTCTATCTCGTACAGTTCACTTAACGGTAAAGTGGGAGTTTCATCTAATTCAGGGAAAGATACCCCTAATGGTTTCCAACAAAAATAGCATTTACCATTCTGTAAGTACCAGATTTGTAGAATATCGGCAGGTGTATGCTTCCCCTCCGCTTTGTGTAGCCTTTCCTTTCTAATTGCGGCACTTCTTCTGCTGTATACCCGCCTTTCGTCCCTTTTCAAGTGTGGCCAAATGAGTTCGAGTTGTTCCTCGGTGATTCGATACAAGCCCCGTCGATGATTTTTCTTACGTTTTGCTACACAGCTACAAGGAGAAAAATCTTTTTTAATATTATTGCCACACTTAGCGCATTTACAGAACTTTCGTAAGATGGCCTTAGTTGATTCAGAAAAATAACACAAATCATCGCGGTCCAACCGAAAATCGCAACCTTCTCCATGAACATGAAAAAAACAAAATACCATTTAGACTACCCCCCAACTACAACAGACCGCAGGCCTCCGCTATAATCTTAATCGGATGCCTGACTATCTTATCGCTTATATGCTCAATCTGCATTTTGCAGGCGGCGCATTCAGTCAGTACATTTTTGTTCGATGATTTCTCCAGTGCCTCTTTTAATCCCGCGGCTATCTGCGAGGAAAGTTCGTAGTTTTTCTTTTGCATTCCGAACGTGCCGGCAAGGCCGCAGCAGCCGGCTTTAAGGTCAACGACAGAAACACCACAAAGTTCCTTCAGCAGCTTTATACTCGCCGTCCCATTACCCACAGCGCATAAATGGCAAGGCAGGTGGTAAACATACTCCTCAGCAATCGGCTTTGTTGCAAGCTTTAGCTTGTTCTTTGTGTGCAGGCTGAGGAGATAATTCATCAACTCATAGGTATTTTCCGAGATGAGCTTGATGTCCGGCCCGGAAATAAAATGCCGTAGTTCGGTTTTCAAACACAGCGCAGCACTCGGCTCAGAGCAGACTATTTTGTAACCATCGCGGACCGCCTTTGCCAGATGCCTGACATTAAACGACAAATCCTTACGTGCCCTTTTTACATCTCCATATACTATAGCCGGCAGCGGTGCCGGTCGCTGTTCGGGTAAAATCACCTCAATACCGTTTGCCCGCAGAACCTCAAGGACCGCAAATCCTAATTCGTGGTCGTTATTGTTTGCGTACGTATCCACAAAATATGCAACTTTATCAACCGGATTTTCTATCGGCTCACAAGCTGCCAGATATTTACGCCCTGCTTTCAAAAAGGAGCTGCGTCTAAAACGGGGCAAACCTCTGCGCTTATCAATGCCGGCAGTTTTCTCCAAAAGCCACTTGAAAGCCGGCAACTGCATAAAGATATTCGAGACAGGTGAGAAAATACTGCCTAACATACTAAGATAACGATTGTGACTTAGGACAAGCTCGGCACGCCGCAATCCCCTGTGCCTGGCATACTCTGCTCGTGCTACAGTTATCAGCTTAGAGATATCAACCCCCGAAGGACATTGCACAAGACAAGCCTTACAATTAATGCACAAATCCAGAAACCTTCTAAACTCCGGTGATTCAAAGTCTTCTTCTTTCAATTGTCCCGTCGCCCAGAAGTTCAGTATATTTGCTTTTGCCCGTGAGCTTCCCATCTCTTCACCCAGCGCCCGAAACACCGGGCACATTCGCAGGCCCGATTCCCGGCTTCGACAAACCCCGCAACCGTTGCACTGATCCAGTGCTAAATACAGCTCGTCTTTTTCAAACAGCAAATCAGTCTCAAGCCTCTCAGGCAAAAGCTTATGTCCGGCCCGAAGGTTCTTAACCATAATATCTGCGTCGTCGTTGATGATTTTGCCTGGATTCATCAAACCATCCGGGTCGAATATTTCCTTGATTTTGCACAGCAGTTCATAAAACTCATCACCGCATTGCCGCCTGATAAAAGCCGCCCTCACTAATCCTTCGGCATGCTCACCGCTGATTGTGCCACCCAGTGACCAGGCCAGTTCGAACACCTCATTTGCCACCGAGCGCATCTTCTCCACTTCAGCCGGCTCACTCAAATCCATATACGGACGTATATGCAGCAGACCGTCACCGGCATGGCCGAAAAAGGACATCTCAATATCGTATCGCTTTCCAATATCCTGCAGGCCCGCTATATACTTCCCAAGCCCTTCGTGCCCGACAGAAACATCCTCCATAAACTCAGCAGGGTGCTTCCTGCCCCTTCCTCTGTACAGCAGCGGCCCGGCATCCTTGCGCGATTTCCAAATATGCTCCTGCTGTTTTGCATCAAAAACGATAGTTCGTCCAGAGGCGATTGACCCAATCGTTGTATCAGTACTTTCTATTTTTTCTTTTACTTCGTTTTGTGTTTGACCGGTATGTTCTACCAAAAGGACCGCAGCAGCACCGGCAGGCAAAACGTCACGATATTCCGGAAGGGCCTCAAACGCCATATCAATTACATTCTTACTCATCAACTCACATGCTGAAGCACCGCTATTTACGATAGCCGGTACAGCAATCGCCATCTTCTCAAGGGAATCAAACTTGAGCTGCAATAAGGCCTTTGCCGCCGGCACCGCGACAGTCTTAAGAACTATTTTTGTA
>JAUWLI010000036.1 GCA_030613765.1 Phycisphaerae bacterium | reverse complement strand
GCAATATAGATGCCGACCCGAACTTTGTTAATTTAGGCAGCCTAACCGGCAGTGAAAGCTTTACAGCAGGTGACTATCATTTACTCGGTGACTCTCCCTGTGTTGATGCCGGTGATCCTGATTTTATCACAGAGCCCAGCGAAACTGATATCGATGGTAACCCGCGGATAGCAGGCACGAAGATAGATATGGGTGCTGACGAATTTGTACCACCATTAGCTGTAGTTGTTACAATAACGCCCAAGACCCTAAACCTTCGCAGCAGTGGAGGATGGATTTTCTGTACTATTCAATTTCCAAATGAACATAGTATTAGTGAGGTAGACACCGACACTATTTTACTAAATAAAGAAATTAAGCCAGTATCGTACACAACTGATGAAAAAGCAAACAAGCTGGTTGTCAAATTTGACCGAAAAGACACTCAGCAATTGCTAACTGGTTCAGAAGGTTCAGTAACACTTACTATCACTGGTGAACTTTTTGATGACACGAGCTTTGAGGGCTCTGACACAATCAAGGTATTATTAAAAAAGGGCAAGTAAAGGGTACTGTATCGAGTATGATAGCTAACTGGCTGTAAGAATTTTCTCAGAATTTGCCAAGTCCGTTGATATACCCGCATTACAACCTCTGATTTACAAAAGAATTTTTCATTCTCCTCAACGTTTTTCAGCTTTTTACTGCTAATCCATTTTGCCTACTTTGCGGTTTAGTTAACAAGCCGCTAATCAAATCATTTGACAAACCGGCTCCAACACTGTTTAATCTCCCCAATTATAATCGCTCAACACGGTTAAAGGCAAAATATGAAGGCAATATTGGCATTAGAAGATGGCACTATTTTTAAAGGCTCCTCTTTTGGCGCAAGGGGAGAGCGTTATGGCGAAGTAGTTTTCAATACCAGTATGGCCGGTTATCAGGAAATCCTCACTGATCCCTCGTACAAGGGTCAGATTGTCATAATGACTTATCCCCTTATCGGAAACTATGGTATAAATCACGAGGATATTGAGTCGAGAAAGCTTTTTGTCGAAGGTTTTGTTGTTAAAGAATGCAGCGGCCTGGCCAGCAGTTGGCGCTGCGAAAAAAACCTGGATGAATACCTTGGGGAAAATAATATCATCGGCCTCGAAGGTATAGATACACGCGCACTGACACGGCATATCCGGTTGCAGGGGGCAATGAAGGCAGTTATTTCTACCGAGGATTCCGATGAAAAAGGCTTGGTTGAAAAGGCAAAGGCCTCGCCGGGCTTAATCGGCCGAGACCTGGTTCAAAACGTGGCTTACGAGGAAATCCAACAGTGGAATGACAAAGGCGAATATCATGTATTAGTTGTCGATACCGGTGTTAAATACAATATACTTCGAGAACTCGTTCATCGCAAATGCAAGGTAACGATCGTCCCCCCCCGTACAAGTGCCGAACATATTCTTGATCTTAAGCCTGATGGTATCATGCTTTCAAACGGACCGGGCGACCCGGCCGCTGTACCCTATGTAGTTGAGACAGTACAGAAACTATTAGGCAAAATTCCTATCTTTGGCATCTGCTTTGGCCATCAAATGTTAGGTCTGGCCCTCGGCGGCCAGACGTATAAACTCAAATTCGGCCACCATGGAGCCAATCACCCGGTTAAGGACCTAAAAACCGGCAAAGTCCACATAACAGTGCAAAATCACGGCTTCTGTGTGGACATAGATTCTTTGGATAAGAACGATATCGAAATCACTCATATTAATCTCAATGACAGCACTCTCGAAGGAATAAGACATAAACAGCTTCCTATCTTTTCAGTACAATTTCACCCTGAGGCCTCACCCGGTCCTCACGATTCTCGCTATATGTTTACGGAATTCGTAGAAATGATGGAACAAAATCGTGCCTAAAAGAACCGACATCAAAAAGATCCTGATCATCGGCTCCGGACCCATTGTCATTGGCCAGGCGTGTGAATTTGATTACTCCGGTACGCAGGCCTGCAAGGTCCTGGAAGCTGAAGGTTTCCAGGTAGTTTTGCTCAATAGCAATCCCGCCACCATTATGACCGACCCGAACACGGCAGATATTATTTACATTGAGCCGATTACACCCGAAGTGGTTGAAAAGATAATCGAGAAAGAAAGACCTGATGCCATTTTGCCAACATTAGGAGGACAAACAGCCCTCAATGTCACCATTAAAGTCGCAGAAAAAGGGGTTTTTGACAAGTACAATGTGGAGACAATAGGCGCAAACATCGAGGCGATTCAGAAAGCAGAGGACAGAGAACTTTTTAAGTTAGCAATGGAAAAAATCGGCCTGGATTTGCCCCGAAGCGGGAAGGCCAATACCCTCGAACAGGCCTTTGAAGTTGTCGAGAGAGTTGGATTGCCGGTGATTATCCGGCCGTCATTTACTTTGGGCGGCACAGGTGGAGGCGTTGCATACAACAAGGAAGAATTTAAAATAGCCGCCCAAAGAGGCCTCGAAGCCAGTATGGTCAGTGAGATACTGATTGAAGAGCTTCTAATCGGCTGGAAAGAATTCGAATTGGAGGTAATGAGGGACCTGAACGATAATGTAGTTATTATATGCTCGATAGAAAATTTCGACCCGATGGGCGTTCATACAGGAGACTCAATCACCGTTGCCCCAGCTCAGACGTTGACAGACAAAGAATACCAGACAATGCGAGATGCAGCAATCGCCTGCATCAGAGAAATAGGCGTTGAGACAGGCGGCTCAAACATCCAGTTTGCCGTCAATCCCGATAACGGCAGAATGGTTATTATCGAGATGAATCCGAGGGTATCCAGGAGTTCTGCGTTAGCTTCCAAGGCCACTGGTTTTCCCATTGCCAAGATTGCGGCAAAACTTGCCGTCGGTTACACATTAGATGAAATACCTAACGATATAACCAAAAAGACACCGGCCTGCTTCGAGCCGACCATCGATTATTGCGTTGTAAAAATACCTCGCTTTACATTCGAGAAGTTTCCTGAAGCAAGAAAATATCTGACGACCTCTATGAAGTCTGTCGGGGAAGCAATGTCCATTGAACGAACATTCAAAGCCTCCCTGCAAAAGGGCCTGAGATCATTGGAGATAGGTGTGAGCGGTCTGGAGAGTCCAAAATTCGACGTCTCGGATGATATACTCTATGATAAATTACGGGTCCCCAACCCTGAAAGAGTGTTTTATATCAAGTATGCCTTCCAGAAAGGAATGTCTCTCGAGAAGCTCTATGATGCAACGAAAATTGATCGATGGTTCCTGCAGAACATCAGGGAAATAGTCGAGTTAGAGAAAGAAATAGTAGAGAAAGCAAAAGACAAGGATTGCATACCTGAACTTTTATTAAAGGCAAAACAATATGGCTTTAGTGACAAACAACTCGCTGAACTGATAAAAACCAATGAAAGCTCTGTTCGCCGAATGCGCCAAAAACTTGGCATAACTTCCGTATACAAATCTGTTGATACCTGCGGCGCAGAATTTGAGGCTTTTACTCCTTATTACTACTCGACTTACGAGAGCGAAAACGAGAGTGTCCGAACCCCGAACAAGAAGTTCCTCATCCTCGGGGGTGGACCAAACAGGATTGGGCAGGGAATCGAATTTGATTACTGCTGTTGTCATGCCTCATACGCTCTGGAAGAAGAGGGTATCGAAAGCATTATGGTCAATTGCAATCCAGAAACGGTCTCAACGGATTACGATACGTCAGACAAGCTTTACTTTGAGCCTCTCACCGTTGAAGACGTATTGAGCATATACGAACAGGAAAAGCCGGATGGTGTCATCGTCCAGTTTGGCGGACAGACCCCGCTTAATATCGCAAATGAGCTGGAAGAGGCCGGCGTTAAAATAATCGGGACATCACCTGAGAAAATAGATTTAGCTGAGGACCGCGACCGTTTCCGAGCAATGATGGAAAAGCTAAACATACCTATGGCCGAATCCGGTATGGCAAGCAACCTTGACGAAGCCATTAAAATCTCAAAGAGAATTGGCTATCCCTTGATGGTAAGACCTTCTTATGTTCTCGGCGGACGTGCTATGGAAGTAATCCACGATGAAGATATGCTCAGACACTACGTCTCAGCAGCCGTCGAAGTAACGCCGGAAAGACCTATCCTGATTGACAAGTTCCTGCAAAACGCCATAGAAGCTGAGGCCGATGCCCTTTCCGATGGCACGGATGCCTTTGTCCCGGCTGTCATGGAACACATCGAGCTGGCCGGCATCCACTCGGGCGATTCAGCTTGTGTGATTCCACCTGTTAGCATCTCTGAAAAGCACATTTACACCATTTCCGAATATACAAGAAAGATAGCAATAGAATTGAACGTCATCGGTCTGATGAATATGCAATACGCGATTGCTAATGACATTGTCTATGTACTTGAAGCCAATCCTCGCGCATCTCGCACCGTGCCGTTCGTCTCTAAGGTCTGCGGTATCTCGATGGCCCGGGCGGCAACCCAGCTTATGCTCGGTAAAAAGCTTTCAGAACTTAATCTCAAACATCAGCCCATCCCCCACTTCGGTGTGAAGGAAGCCGTATTTCCGTTCAATATGTTTCCGGAAGTTGACCCTGTCCTGGGACCGGAGATGCGTTCGACCGGTGAGGTGCTGGGCCTGGCCGATTCATTCGGCCTTGCTTTCTTCAAATCACAGCAGGCTGCAAATCAGAATCTTCCCTCCGAAGGTTGTGTACTGATAACAGTTACAGACCCGGACAAGCCCGCAGCCCTCGAAGTAGCAAGAGAATTTCAGAAACTCGGCTTTAAAATCAAGGCAACCAGCGGGACTCACTCCTTCCTGACCAGGAACGGTATCGAAGCCGAGCATATCCGCAAAATGTACGAGGGCAGACCAAACATCGCCGATGCCATTACTAATAGCCAAATCCAGCTCATAATCAACACACCTTCCGGCAAACTCAGCATAACCGACGATTCCTACATTCGCAAGGCGGCAATCAAGCACGAAGTGCCTTATATTACAACAACCGCCGCTGCCGCCGCCGCCGTCAAGGGCATCGCCGCAAGTCGAGCAGGACTTTCACCTGTGAAATCGCTACAAAGTTACCACGCCGGTATGAAATAGAGCAAATCATCGGAAAAGATTACCCGCTATAAAGTTTATAAGCTTTTCTTATTTGACAGCTCAAACTTAATGTGCTTTAATCTCCCCCAATAAATCCATGCCTCTGGCAAGGATGTTCATGGAAATGGCAAGGAAGAACGGGAGGAATTAATATGCCGAAACGAGATGACATAAACAAAGTAATGATTATTGGCTCCGGCCCCATCGTTATTGGTCAGGCCTGTGAGTTTGACTACTCCGGCACTCAAGCCTGTAAGGCCCTTCGAAAATTGGGTTATGAGATTGTGCTGGTTAATTCCAACCCGGCGACCATTATGACTGACCCGGGCACGGCTGACGTAACCTATATTGAGCCGCTCGATTTGGAGAATATGACGAAAATCATCGAAAAGGAGCGGCCGGACGCCCTACTGCCGAATCTTGGCGGTCAGAGCGGGCTTAATTTGTCTTCTGAACTTGCCCAAGCAGGAGTGCTTGATAAATACGGAGTCAAAGTAATCGGCGTTCAGATAGATGCCATAAAGCGGGGTGAAGACCGTGGTGCATTCAAAGACACAATGAATCGGCTGGGAATTGAGATGCCAAAAAGCGATTTGGCCTTCAGTGTAGAGGAAGCAGAAAAAATCGCTGATGAACTCGGTTATCCGGTCATAATCCGTCCCGCTTACACCATGGGCGGCACCGGCGGCGGAGCTGTATTCAATGTCGAAGAGCTGCGCATCGTGGCCCCTCGGGGACTTTCTGTAAGTCTTGTCAATCAGATCCTCGTCGAAGAATCTGTTATAGGATGGGAGGAATTGGAGCTGGAAGTGGTCCGCGATGCCAAAAGCCAGAAAATAACCGTCTGTTTTATCGAGAACGTCGATGCAATGGGCGTGCACACAGGAGACTCATTTTGCACCGCTCCTATGCTCACCATTGCCCCGGAACTGCAAAAGAAGCTGCAAAAGTACTCCTACGACATCGTCGACGCAATCGAGGTCATAGGCGGCACTAACATCCAGTTTGCACACGACCCCGAAACCGGCCGAGTGGTCGTAATCGAAATCAATCCCAGGACCTCACGTTCATCGGCTCTTGCCTCGAAAGCCACCGGCTTCCCCATAGCCTTTGTTTCTTCATTGCTCGCTGGAGGCCTTACGCTCGACGAGATACCTTACTGGAGGGATGGAACGCTCGAAAAATATACGCCTTCCGGTGAATACGTTGTGGTCAAGTTCTCCCGATGGGCCTTTGAAAAGTTCAAAGGTGTTGAGGACAAACTTGGCACACAAATGCGAGCTGTCGGCGAGGCGATGAGCCTTGGTAAAAATTACAAGGAGGCATTCCAGAAAGCTATCCGTTCTCTCGAAATTGGCCGTCATGGTCTCGGATTCGCCAAAAACTTTCATGTCCTGTCTCTGGACGAATTGATGAACCGTTTAAGTCACCCCTCAAGCGAGCGACAGTTCATTATGTATGAGGCGCTGCGTAAAGGCGCTGACATCGACGCCCTCTTTGAGAAAACACACATCAAACGCTGGTTCATCGAACAAATGCAGGAACTTGTCCAGCTTGAAGAAGAAATACTGAAGTATAAGGGCAAACAGCTTCCTGATGAGTTGTTAATACAGGCCAAAAAAGATGGTTTTGCCGACCGATACCTCTCCAAAATACTTGGTATCCCGGAAAGTCAAATCCGCCAGAGCCGTATTTCTTTAGGTCTTAGCGAGGCATGGGAGCCTGTCCCTGTAAGCGGCGTAGAAAATGCCGCCTATTATTACTCCACCTATAATGCCCCGGATAAGGTGGAGGTCACCAAAAACCGTAAAATAATGATCTTGGGAGGTGGTCCCAATCGAATCGGCCAGGGAATCGAGTTTGACTATTGCTGTGTCCATGCGGCCTTTACCCTCCGCGACGAAGGATATGAGACCATTATGGTCAACTGCAATCCGGAAACAGTCTCGACGGATTACGATACATCAGACAAGCTTTACTTCGAGCCGCTCACTGTTGAGGACGTCCTGAGCATCTATGAGAAGGAAAAGCCCGAAGGGGCTATTGTCCAGTTTGGTGGACAAACCCCACTTAATCTCGCCAACGAGCTGGCCCAGGCCGGTGTCAAAATAATCGGGACATCCCCTGAAACTATAGATTTAGCCGAGGACCGTGACCGCTTCCGGGCGATGATGGAAAAGCTAAACATACCTATGGCGGAATCCGGTATGGCAAGCAACCTTGACGAAGCACTTCAAATCGCAGAAAAAATCGGCTATCCCCTAATGGTAAGACCTTCCTATGTCCTCGGTGGACGTGGTATGGAAGTGGTCCACGACGAAGAAATGCTAAAACACTATGTCGCTGCCGCAGTGGAAGTTACGCCTGAACGCCCTATCCTCATTGACAAATTCCTGGAAAATGCCATAGAAGCTGAGGCCGATGCCATCAGCGATGGCACAGATGCCTTCGTGCCAGCGGTTATGGAGCACATCGAGCTGGCCGGCATCCATTCCGGAGATTCGGCATGTGTTATTCCGCCTGTCAGCATACCTCAAAAGCATCTTGACACTATTTACGAATACACCAGAAAGATCGCAACGGAATTAAACGTCGTCGGCCTGATGAATATGCAGTATGCAATAGCCAACGATACGGTCTATGTTCTTGAGGCCAATCCGCGTGCCTCACGAACTGTACCGCTGGTCTCAAAGGTCTGCGGTCTCTCAATGGCCCGGGCGGCAACCCAGCTAATGCTCGGTAAGAAACTTTCCGATCTTGACTTAAAGCATCGCTCAATCCCACACTTTGGCGTAAAAGAATCCGTCTTCCCGTTCAATATGTTTCCGGAAGTAGACCCGGTTCTCGGACCTGAGATGCGCTCGACCGGCGAAGTGTTGGGTATGGCTGATTCTTTCGAACTTGCCTTTTTCAAATCCCAGCAGGCCGCAAAACAACAACTTCCATCTAAAGGCGCTGTCCTGATAACCGTTACCGATTCAGACAAAGCTGCTGCCCTGGAAATCACAAAAGAATTCCAGAAACTCGGCTTCAAAATCATTACAACAGACGGCACTCACAGCTTCATGGAAAAGAACGGGCTCAAAACCGAGCTTGTCCTCAAAATGCACGAGGGCAGACCAAACATTGTAGATTCGATTAAGAACGGAGAGATTCAGCTCGTCATAAATACCCCCAGCGGCAAACTGAGCAAGCACGATGATTCCTATATCCGCAAGGCAGCTATCAATTACAAAGTGCCTTATATTACCACGACAGCCGCTGCCGCCGCCGCTGCAAAGGGTATCGCTGCCGGCCAAAATGGGGACAGCTCCATAAGGTCACTGCAAAGTTACCATTCCGACATCAAGTAACTTTTCTGAATAATGATATAAAAGGCCGGGCTAAATCAGCTCGGCCTTTTTGCACATCCGAAGTGTATAAAAAAGTGCTGAGCAGGCATATAAATGACTGTTGGTGGCCCTGCAACGTTAGCGAAGCTAACGTAGGTGAGATATGACAGCTATCACTATAACAGCTATTCCCGAGATGATAATTAGAGACCCTGCTGTAAGGCAACAATATGCCATCAAAATGCCAAATATTGGCATGTTCAACAAGAACATGACAGCTAAGCTGACTAATCCAATGCTTACCAGCCCAATACCCAAAAGGCAGAGAATGACGCCGGCAATGATGAAACCAACAGGTTCGGCTGCATCCTGATTCTGATTTGCTTTTTCCTGTTCAACCAGCTCGGAGAGACTGGGTGCTTCAGATTGTAACTGGACGTTTATTATTGGCTCCGGTGCAGTTGGTGGCTTAGGTATCTCGGCCAGCTCATCCACTGGGCCGCTTCGCAATGTGTTATCACATTCGGCGCAGACGATTTTGCCTTCAAAGACGTAAGCTTGCTCCGACCGCGCCATTTCCCATTCGCACTTAGAACAGATTTCGATATCTGAGCCCATAAAATTACCCCCCAATACAAGCTATATTATACAAAAAATGAGCTCTTATGTCAAGTACATTCTTGTTATAGAAAGGCAAGCCCTCATCCCGCAGATACGATAGCGTTCGCCACCTTCACCACATCAACCATCTCCGCTACATCGTGTACACGCACTATCGAAACCCCTCCGGCAACACACAACGCAACCGAGGCGGCTGTACCAAATATTCGTTCATCAGGCTTGTTTTTATCGGTTATTTTGCCTATAAAACTTTTACGACTCGTGCCCACAAGTACGCGATAGCCGGTAGTAATGAATTTATCAATATTTCTCAAAAGCAAAAGATTATGCACCAACGTCTTGCCAAAGCCGATTCCGGGATCAATGAAAATCCTCTCTTTCGGTATGCCGAATTGTTCCGCCTGCTTCGCTTTATTCAGCAGAAACCGGCGAACCTCACTAACAACGTCTTTGTATTCCGGCTCAATTTGCATAGTTGCCGGCGTCCCCCGCATATGCATCAAAATAACAGGGACCTGCTCTTCGGCTGCCAGTTCTCCCATCCGCTCATCGCTTAAGGCTGTAATATCGTTTATAATTGCCGCCCCTGCTTCCAAAGCAGCTTTAGCAACTTCGCTGCTGTTCGTATCAATACTAATCGGCACTTCTGTTCTTTTACAAAGCGCTTCTATTACCGGAACCACCCTTTTTATCTGCTCATCCATCGATACCGGCTCTGCGCCCGGCCTGGTAGATTCGGCCCCAATATCTATTATTGCCGCTCCTTCGGCAGCCATTTTCAGACCGCGTGCGATGGCCTTATCGGTATCGAGGAACCGGCCGCCGTCACTGAAGGAATCAGGCGTGACGTTTAAAACGCCCATCACAACACAGCCAGCCGAAAAATCCAACCGCCCTCTCGGCCACTCAACAATAGTTTTGCCTTTCTTGTCTGCCATATTTGTTACTTCTACAAAAGCAGGAATCCGATACCCTTTAGCTTCCCGGCCAAACTGCTATTTTTATCTTCAACAATAATACGGATATTTTGAAATTCCCGCCGGACAGGATAATTCCTGCGAAGGCTGTCAAAATACTTGCCCCTTTCTTTCGCACTCTCTTCTAACATCCGCCTCAGCCTGGCATCATCCGCCTTAATATCGTAAATCTTCTCCACAACCCCCAATAACACATCCTGCTCGCTAACGCTTTGAGTATTTATCTTCAACTTCGGTATGGCAGGGGCAGGTAAAAATGAATCAATATCAAATTTGACCTCAAGTCCAAAATACTCACATGTCGCTTTATAAATCATAATCATACCTGCTATCTTGCCGTCCAGCGAATAGCCGGCGATATGCGGCGTGCCGATATCGACCATGTCCAAAAGCTCGACGTCGATATCCGGCTCGTTCTCCCATACATCGAGCACTGTAGCCTGCAATCTACTTTCTTCTATGGCTGCCTTTAAAGCGCTGCTGTCAACTACACCGCCCCGAGATGCGTTGATGAAAATATACCCTTTTTTGAGTGACTTGAAAAATATATCATCGGCAAGGTGAAACGTCTTGTCCTCTCCCTCAAAAGTCAACGGTGTATGCAGCGTTACAAAATCACAATCAAAAAGCTTTTCAATCGGTAGATATTTTGAATCCCCTGTTTGCCTTTGTAATGGTGGGTCATTTAGGTATGTCTTCAGTCCGAGTGCTTCACATTTCTTTGCCACCCTGCTGCCGACATTGCCTACGCCTATAATGCCTATAGACTTGCCTTCAAGGTCAATACTATGCTGTTTTGCGATATTGAGCAGCCCGGCAATAACATATTCAGCCGCGGAATTGGCATTTGAGCCGGGTGCCGATGCGAAACCAATATTGTTTCGCGAAAGATATTCAATATCTATATGATCAAAGCCGATGGTCGCTGTCCCAACAAAACGGACTTTGCTGCCGGCCAACAAATCCGCACTTACAGGCGTTATACTGCGAACCAGCAGAACATCGGCGTCAGCAATAACACTTGGCGTTATCTCTCGACCGGGAACAACTTCTACCTCACCGATGGAGGAAAAGCACTCCACTACAAACGGAATATTCTCATCTGCGATTATCTTCATCTCAAATCAAAGCTCAAAGCCGGCTATTTTTACTCCACAGTCCGGGCAACAAGAATCTTTTATGTGATTGGCTGCTATACGATAGCCAATCCGTTCAATCAACATTCGGCCGCATTTATAACAAAAGGTGCTCTCTGATTTCGCCCCAGGCACATTGCCAAGGAAAACATAATGCAGTCCTGCTTCTTTGCCTATCTGCTCGGCCCGCTTGAGACTCTCGACGGTCGTGGCAGACGAATCCAAATATTTATACTGCGGATGGAACCGGCTGATATGCCAGGGCACATCTGCGCCGGCTTCTGAAACAATAAAATCGGCAAGCTGTTTCATCTCATCGTCGGAATCATTTTCGCCCGGAATCAGCAAAGTCGTGACCTCGAGCCAGATGTTCGTTTCCTTTGCAATGTAGCTAATCGTATCGAGTACGGGCTGCAACCTTGCTTTGCACAGCCTTTTGTAATAATCCTCACTGAAAGATTTTAGGTCAACATTTATTCCGTTGAGCCAATCGCAGGCAAAATCAATCGCTTCACGGGTCATGAAGCCGTTGCTGACAAAAACGTTCGCAAGCCCACGCTCTTTGCCTATCCGCCCGCAATCGTTACACAACTCCATAAAAATCGTCGGCTCAGTATAGGTATAGGCAATGCTTTTGCAACCACTGCTAACGGCTGCTTCGACAATTTGCTCCGGGCTTATTGCCTGCCCGCTAATTTGTCCGTCTTCCAAGGCCGCCTGGCTTATCTGCCAGTTCTGACAGAACTCGCAGCGAAAATTACAGCCCATCGTGGCGATGGAGAAACTGCTCGTCCCCGGTTGAAAATGAAACAAAGGCTTCTTTTCAATCGGGTCGGGATTAGCCGAGCAAACCTTGTTATAATTTAGCGAATACAGCACACCTTCCATATTTTTGCGCACAAAGCACCTGCCCAGCTTACCATCATCAATCATACACCGCCAGTTGCACAGCTTACACCGGACCTTTTTATCCCCTTCGAAGGGCCCCCACAGCACCGCTCGCTTAAGATTGTTCATTGCAGGCCCCATTGAGAATATCCCCTAATTTATTTTACTTTTACTTTTCACAATTTAATATATAGAATAATTAAGGTAAAATCAATTGGTGAATGGAAATCAGTCATCTTTTAACCTGAGTTGGAGGTAAGCTGTAATGAGCATATTTTCCGCCATTGGAAATACGCCACTTGTAGAGTTGAACAACCTGAATAACAAGGGACCCAAAGTAAGAATCCTCGCTAAACTCGAAGGAACCAATCCCGGCGGTTCCGTCAAAGACCGCCCCGCTTATTGGATGGTGAAAAAAGCGGAGGAATCAGGCGAGCTTAAAAAGGGCAAAACTATACTCGAACCGACATCGGGAAATACAGGCATAGCCCTGGCTATGATTGGAGCTGCAAAAGGATACAAGGTCAAACTTTGCATGCCGGAATGTGTCAGTACGGAAAGACAGCGTATTCTCGAAGCCATGGGCGCTGAGGTTGTGCTTACCCCTGCAAAAGAGGGCACTGATGGCGCTATCAGAAAAGCCCACGAGCTGCTCGAAGCCGATTCCGACACATATTTCATGCCCAACCAATTCGCCAATGAGAATAACGTTCTTGCTCATTACGAAACGACCGGCCCGGAGGTCTTCTCCCAGACCAACGGAGAGGTCGACGTGTTCGTTGCCGGCATGGGCACAACAGGAACACTTATGGGCGTATATAGATACCTGAAAGAGAAAAAACCGGAAGTTAGAATCGTTGGAGTTGAGCCTGTAGAATGCCATACAATCCAGGGGCTCAAAAATATGAATGAGGCCATTGTTCCTGATATATACAACCCGGAGATGATGGATGAAAAGATTACAGTCGAAGATGGCGAGGCCTTTGAGACAACACGCCTGCTTGCCGCCAAAGAGGGAATCTTTGTTGGAATGTCAAGTGGCGCAGCCGTGACTGGTGCTTTACGCATCGCGAAACAGATGACCTCCGGCACGATTGTCGTGCTTCTTCCTGACCGCGGCGACCGTTACCTCAGCACTACCCTCTTCCGCTCAATATGCGCAAAATGCCCGCCGTAAAATTTATTATGTCCTTTACTTAAATATGATGAAATGTGGTATTCGCCTATGGCTATTCGCGTGAAACTGGATGATATAATCGTTGGCTTGGAATGTCAGTCAGACGAAAGCCACTCATACCTGGACAAGAGAACCGTCAAGGTAATCCTCATTAGCGATGAGGAGTTGTGTGCCGCTGAAAATGACGAACCAATCGATGACTTCCCGGATTGGCAGCAGGACCAGATCAAAATCGCCAAAGAAATATTGGCTGAAACAGGTGATTATATCGGGCTGCCTTCAAAGTTTGACATCCATGAATACAGCATCATGGAAAGATTTTGTCTCTCCATAGATGATTCTGAAATCTCCGACACTCTCTACAGCCTAATAAAAGGGAGCGGCGCCTTTCAACGTTTCAAAGATGCTATACACAAATATGACATTGCCGAGGACTGGCACAAGTACCGCGACAACGCCCTGAAGGAAATCGCCATCGAATGGTGCCAAGAAAACGGAATTGAGTTTGAGGAAAAGTAACACTAAAGACTTTTAGCTGCCTCCCACAACGCCTCACCGCTTAAGATTTTCTTTTGCCAATTCCATTGCCAATTTCCCCTCGATTACAAGACTTTTGCCTCTTTCTTTCTA
>JAUWLI010000373.1 GCA_030613765.1 Phycisphaerae bacterium | reverse complement strand
TTGAGAAAGATATTATTCTCTTAAGCGAGCCGGCCGAGAAATTCAAACGGGTCCGGCTGTATGTGATAATCACCAGCAGTCTGCCTGCTGATGTTATTTCTTTAACCCATAAATGCGTGGCTGGTGGTGCCGATTGTATTCAACTGCGGGCAAAGGACGCCGACGATGATAAACTCTTTGCACTTGCCGCAGAATTCGTTCAGATATGCAAAGCCGGTGACGTTCTCAGCGTAATAAACGACCGGGCGGATATCACAGTTGCGGCTGATGCGGATGGCGTGCATCTTGGGCAAAATGACCTGCCCGTTGAGCAGGTTCGTAAGCTCCAGTTGTCTCCGTTAATTATAGGCAAGAGTACACATTCAATCAAAGAGTTGGAAGCTACATGTAAAGAGGCGCCAACGTATGTAAGTCTGGGGCCGGTCTTTCCCACGCCCACCAAGCCAGGTGTCGCGCCTGTCGGTCTTGATTACGTCAAGGAGGGCTTAGAGAAACTGGCCGATACCGGCATCGGTCACGTTGCTATCGGCGGTATAACGCCGGACAATGTGGAAGAGGTTTTGGAGGCCGGCGCCGGATGTATCTCGGTTTGTTCTGCGGTGACCGAGGCCAGGGACCCGACAGCGGCCTGCCGGGCACTGAAAGAGAAAATCGCCGCTTTCAAGAAGTAACCATTTAGCCAATTAAATTATGAGGCCAAGGAGACTATTCATGCACAGAAGCAAACGCATCCGTATTTTAATATTTTTGCTTATCACCCTGGCGATGGCGTTGCAAATCAGTACGGTGTTAAACGCCGAAGCCTTGCGGGAGAAGGCCAGCCGGGATTATCGCGCGGTTTCCCGTAAGGTTCTGGCGTTCTATTATCCCTGGTATGGTACACATAAGGGGCCCGGCGGCGCGGGCAGGACCGTGCACTGGGGCCGCATTGATGCAGCTAATAAAGACATCCAGGCAAGTACCCACTATCCGACACTCGGTGCCTACGACTCGCACGACCCAAAGCTAATAGACCAGCACTGCCAGTGGGCAAAGCACGCCGGGATAGATACGTTAATTGTCAGTTGGTGGGGCCATAATAGTTACTGCGACCGGGCGATGGACAAGATTCTCGATAGCTGCCAACGACATGGGCTTACCGCCTGTATTTACTACGAGACGGTACCAAGACCACAGACACCGCAGTCAGCCGCAGAGGAAATCATCAAGGTATTAAAAAAATACGGAACGCACCCCGCTCATCTCAAGGTCAACGGTAAACCGGTAGTATTTATATATGGGCGCACGCTCCAGGAACTTAGTCTGACCGACTGGCTCAAGGCCATAAAATTGGTCAACGAGAAGTATGAAGAAGGCTTTACTGCAATCGGCGACCAATTCAGCTATGGGGCGGCGCGTGTTTTCGACGGTGTCCATACCTACAACACGGCAGGCTCCCTTCGAGGGCAGAATCCTGCAGAAGCACGCAAGTGGGCTGCTGAGACATACCAATCGTGGGTGCAACTAGCCGACCGGGCGGGCAAGATAAGTACAATAACGGTGATCCCTGGGTACGACGATACGAAAATCCGCAAACCCGGCCTTGCCGTGGAGCGCTATAAAACGAGGCTTTACCGCGCCCAATGGGAAGAAGCCATCAAGGCTGACCCACACTGGATACTGATTACCAGCTTCAACGAATGGCATGAGGGAAGTGAAATCGAGCCATCTGCTGAATACAAGCACGAGTATCTTGAGCTTACCGGCAAATATGCCAGGCGCTTCAAGGCAAAAAAACGAAACGTCCATAGGCAGGCGACTCCAAAAGGCCTGTCCACCGAAGAACAATCTAAATTGCGAAACAAATTCGAGAAACTGCACGTTGGCGTTTTGCCTGGTGCCAGTTCGATGGCCTTTTGGTGGCTCATGGATTTAGGCGTATCAATGGAGATTCTCACGTGGGATGACGTTGTGGCAAGTGAACTTAAGCCCCAAAAATACGCTGTCTTACTCTATTGTTCAGGGGAACATTATCGCCGTACTGTCAACAAAACCGGCGACGTCGATGATGCGCTGGCCGGTTACCTGAAAGCGAGTGGCTGTCTTGCGGCTTTGCCCGCATTGCCGTGGCCCTTTTACTATGATGAGAACAACAAAGCGTTGAACCGCAGCGGCCACTTTGGCCTGAACATACAGAGTGCATGGGAAAGACCACAACAAGGTTTGAAACTGCATTTCGTGCAACCACAGCGGTATCTGCGGCACGTGCCGGAGGAGTTTCCATTCCCTGCATCGGGCGACCAGCGATGGAGGCCATTCTTTGCCGGCAAAGATTCAAAACATACGTCCCTGTTGCAGTTGCACAATGGCGACGGCAAGTACCTCGGGGACGCTGTTGCTTATGCAGAGCTAAAAGATGGGGGCAGAGTTGTCTATGCCTGGTTCGGCCTGCTCAACGGCCCTTACGCCGAGGGCCTGCTGTACGATGTCTTTGACTTCGTGGCGACAAAACTCCAGAAATAAAGCAAATATACTATAAGACGAAGGAGGAGGCTATGAACCTCAGAATCAAACATGTATCTGTATTGCTATTGTGTGTACTTTCCGGAACACTTACAGCGGATGACAGACTGCCCAAAAAACCTTCCGGAAAGTACTTCCCGTTGAAGGTCAAAGACCATAAAAGTGCTGATTCGTTCAAGTTGGGTCAGCCGATTGTTGGAACATCGTATTTCTA
>JAUWLI010000354.1 GCA_030613765.1 Phycisphaerae bacterium | reverse complement strand
TTTTTTGCCCTCTATTAAAAAGAACCGGCGATAGCCTCCGCTGGTAGCAATGGCTGCGTCTGTTAATTTCAGGACCATCAAGACCTGGTCTGTGGTACCAGCAAGAGTCTGTTCGTCACTATCCGGTTCGTCGGGATTTTGCAGGCCGATACGCCATGTTTTTTTGCCCCGTGGCGGTTTACCAAAGCATCGAATATCGCCGCCCACATCGACCATACCACCGACAGCACCGCCGGCTTGCATTGCTTCAATGGCCCTGTCAATCGCGTATCCTTTCGCTATTCCGCCCAAATCGAGCTTCATACCTTCAACTGCAAACCGGACAGTCATTTCATTCGCGTCGAGGATGAGTTTTTCATAGCCTACTTTCGAGCGTGCCTGTTCAAGTTCTGCATCTGTAGGAACGGAATCGGATTCGGCTGCTGTGCGACAGAGTTCAGTCAGTGGTGCGATTGTGATATCGAATGCGCCTTCTGAGAGTCTGCTGAATTCGGCGCTTTTCTGCAAAACTTCGAAAGTCGATTTGCTGACTTTGACTGCTCGCTTGAAAGCATCCCTGTTTACCTCGCTTATCTCCGATTCGCTTTTATAATCGCTCATCAGGTCATCAACTATTTTAAGTTCTGCAAAAGCGGTTTCGACACATTTTTCGGCTGTGTCCTTGTCTTTAGCAATTGCCTTTAGGTGGGCGAACGTCCCCATAACCAGCCGATAGCCGCTGTCGGCCTCGACCCGGCGATTACATCCAGAAATATACAATGCCAGAATCACAGAGGCACCAACAATGATTGCAATTTCAAACCAAAGACTCTTCCGATTCATAAATACCCTTCTAAAACAAAAAACTTTAAATCATAACGGTGGATAGCATTTGCACTGTACGCTAAATGCTGATTATACTGTATAATGTCTTTGTGAATAAGAAAGAAGTGACAATATTAGCCGAGCGCGTCGAGCGCCAGTTTCTACCGTTCGTTCGCAGGCCGAGCAGATACATAGGCGGCGAGATAAATCAAATCAAAAAGGACTTGGCCCAATGCAATTTGACGGTCGCACTGTGCTTTCCGGACGTATACGAAGTGGGGATGAGCCATACGGGGCTGATGATTATCTACGATATTATCAACAAAATCGATGGTGTGGCTGCTGAGCGTGTGTTTGCGCCGTGGATTGATGCTGAAAAAGTACTGCGAGAGAAGGAAATTGGCCTGTTTAGTCTGGAATCGAAGGCGTCGCTGGCAAGCTTCGATATCGTCGGTTTCACTTTGACCAACGAGCTTTGCTATACCAACGTTCTTAATATGCTCGATTTGGGGGGAGTGAATATTCGGAGCAGTAATCGAGGCGAAGATGAGCCATTAGTCATTGCGGGCGGCGGCCAGGGGAACTGCTGTGAACCTGTGGCTGAGTTCGTCGACCTGTTCGTACTTGGCGACGGCGAAGAAGCTGTGGTTGAGCTGATAGAATTAGTTAAGCGGGGTAAAGAAACCGACCTGACAAAAAGGGAAATTCTTCTTTCGGCTGCTAAAAAGTTCGAGTGGGTTTATGTCCCGGCGTTCTATGAGTTCGAATATGATGGCGCAAAGATAAAATCGTTTGAACCGAGGGTGGCGGGGCTGCGGCGGCGATTCAATAATGCGGTTGTCGAAGATTTTGAAAACGCTGCTGTTCCTCTTCGCCCGATAGTTCCGTTTGCCAAGGCCGTGCATGAGCGAGTAAGCGTTGAGATTATGCGGGGCTGTCCTGGACGGTGCAGATTTTGTAAAGCAAGCTTTTGCAGAAGGCCTATTCGGTACCGCAGTGTTCAAAAGATTATAGATATCGCTAAGGCCTGTTACGATGCAACGGGATTCGATACGGTCAGCCTGCTGAGTTTATCAACGGCCGATTACCCAAAGCTCGAAGAATTAGTGGCTGGGCTTCAGGCATATTTCCAAGACAAGTACGTCGGCCTGTCACTGCCGAGTTTACGCGTTGACCAGTCGGCCATTACTTCTCTTGCTGAATCGCTGAGTTCGGTTAGAAAAGGCGGACTGACAATCGCCGTTGAAGCGGGAAGCGAAAAACTAAGGCAGATTATCAATAAGCCGATTAATGACGAGGATTTGTTTGCGGCGGCCCAGGCGGCTTACCGGGCGGGGTGGCAGCGATTGAAACTGTACTTTATGGTCGGGCTGCCCGGTGAAACCGAAGAGGACATAAAACATATTGTGCAACTTTCATTTCAATTGGCGAAACTGCGGAAAAAAGTTGATAACAAGACGGGCCAGATTAATATTACGGTAAGCTGGCTTACTCCCAAGCCTCACACGCCTTTCGGATGGCTCGGGCAAAAGCCACAGGCATACTTCGAAGAGGCGAAACAGTTAATATTGGAGGAGAAAAGAAAACTCCGCGCACGATTTTTGCAGTTCAAGTTCCACAAGATAGATCGCAGTGTGCTGGAATCGGCGATAGGCAGAGGTGACAGGCGGCTGGGGGACGTTATCGAAGCGGCGTGGCGGGACGGAGCGAGATTTGATTTGTGGGATGAGTGTTTTGACTATGATATCTGGCAAAAGGCTTTTGAGAAATTCGGAATGGATGTTGAAGTGCTGGCAGCCAGAGAGTTCGAGCGTGAGGAGATTCTACCCTGGGAGCATTTGGGCGGGCCGGGGAAGGAGTATCTGCTGGGACACCTTGAAGAAACAATGAAAAGAATTGAGAATTAAGAATTGAGGGAAAAGGGGATTTCAGGCCCCAAAATGGGCTTCAAGAACGGACGGTTATAACTATTTTAAAAACACATTAAAAAATCCTTGCCAAAGCAAACGCTGCTGTGGTAAAATGAAATAAGAAAAATTTAGAAGTCGAAGGCAGACAAAGCTATTATAATAATTTTGTTGCCATCATAAACTTGTAATTGATTTCATATCTTCACCTGCCTTCCAAAGTTATTAGTTTCTTCTTTTTTTGACGTGCTGCGCGCATTGTTTAGGGCGTTAGCCGGAGAAACGAGGTACGAAAAATGCGGAATTTGGGAGTCAGGTTGCATATATCAATGCACAACACACCCAGCTTGCGCGCAACGTATACAGGTGCGTTGCCTGTATCGTTATTATATTAATCATAAGTTTTTGAAAGGAG
>JAUWLI010000267.1 GCA_030613765.1 Phycisphaerae bacterium | reverse complement strand
CTGCTTCTGACGGCCGCAGCCGATGTAACAGCCCCATATAGGCAAGCCAACGCCGAAGCCGAAGAAATCCTGAATGTACTTATGGTCTTGGATGTAAATTTGCCGTCCGATACGTCGGCCAAACAGTTGAAAGAGGTGTTTAAGAACAACGTACGCGAAGAGCAGCGCAACGGAATTGAAGCCTACGTACGTTTCCAGGGCGGGGCACAAGGACAGATTCAGGCCATTGCTTTGCGTTTTTCAGGCCCCGGATTATGGGGTCCAATCAAAGGCTTTCTGGCTTTGGAGCCGGACATGAAGACAATACGTGGTTTAACTTTCTACGAACAGGAAGAAACCCCCGGCCTGGGAGGCGAGATTGCCGCAAAGTGGTTTAGAGACCAGTTCGCAGGCAAGTCCATAGAAGACAAAGATGGAAATCCCGGCTTTGTCATCAGCAGTTCAGGAGACCCGGCACCTAATAAAGTCGACGGAATTACTGGAGCGACAATGACTTGTGACAAAGTCCAGGTGATACTTAACGAACTCATAAAGAAAATAAGTAAAAAGGAATAAAAATGGCAGACGACAAACAACCGGCCTGTATGACGTGCAGTCCCAAGGGATTGTGGGGCGGCAAGGGCCTGTTGACATTGAAAGAGGGAGCGTGGGTAAATAATCCCCTGGCTATTCAAGTGCTGGGTATATGCTCGGCCCTGGCGGTGACCAACCGGCTGGAGAACTCACTCGTGATGGGTGCGGCGCTTATCTTTGTTTGTGTGGGTGCGAATTTCCTTGTTTCTTTGCTGAGAAAGTGCACGCCCCACAGGATACGCATGAGCGCCGAAGTGGGCATTATCGCTACTTTCGTCATTATATTCGACCAGTTACTTAAGGCTTTCTACTGGGATATGTCAAAGCAGCTCGGACCTTATGTAGGCCTGATAATCACCAATTGTATTGTGATGGGCCGGGCTGAAGCATTTGCCCTGCAAAACCCGCCTGTCCTGTCCGTTATCGACGGGTTAGCCAACGGTATCGGATACGCAGCGGTATTGGCAATCATCGGATTCTTCAGAGAGCTGTTGGGTGCAGGAGAAATCCTCGGGTACAAAGTACTCAGCGCCGAATGGTATACACCTAATCAATTGATGATTCTGGCCCCGGGAGCATTTTTTGCATTCGGTATCGCAATTGGTATTTTCAATTGGATTAAAGGCCCGGAACCTGAGGAGAACAAACCATGAGCGAGACATCGGCATTTGTGATATTTTTTGCGGCGATATTCACAAACAATATCCTGCTGACCAACTTCCTGGGTCTGTGTTCGTTTATCGCCTGCTCGGGCCAGATAAGGACATCTATCGGTTTGGGCACGGCGGTTACGTTTGTTCTGACTATGACGACGGCCATAAATTACGCCGTCTACTACGGCATTCTGATTTCTGCCGAAGAAGCTGCCGAGCTTGGCCGGGCAGCGCCACTGATATCCGCCGATCTTACACATCTTCAGTTCATCGTCTTCATAGCGGTGATCGCGGCCTTCGTACAACTCGTCGAGATGTTCGTGGAGCGGTTCAGCCCGAGACTGTATTTTGCGTTAGGCATATTCCTGCCTTTGATAACGGTCAATTGCGCTATTCTCGGCGCATCTTTATTCATGATAATCCGCAAATACAGTTTTATACAGTCTGTTGGCTTTGGTCTTGGCGCCGGTCTCGGCTGGGCAGTGGCGATTGTGCTGTTAGCCGGCCTGAGACAGAAAATGAGGTACAGCAATATCCCGGAGCCGTTCCAGGGTGTGCCCATAGCAATGGTTGTTACTGGTGTGCTTGCTATGGCCTTTATGGGCTTTGCGGGAATGGTGTCAATCCAATAGGAGTTGTCAATGATTTACCTGTTGTCCGTAATATCGTTTGCAGGCCTGACCGTGGCGCTGGCAGCTATGTTAATGATCGCCGAGCGGCTGCTGATAAACTACGGTATCTGCAAGCTCGACATTAACGCTGGTGAAAAACCGCTTGAGCTTGAGGGTGGTCAGACACTGCTGGCAAGCCTCTACGCAAATGAGATATTTATACCGTCGGCGTGCGGTGGGCAAGGAACGTGCGGACACTGCAAGATTACAGTGTTGTCGGGAGGCGGACCCGTCCTGCCAACTGAAACACCACTGCTGACCCGCAAAGAGATTCGGTCGAACATTCGTCTGGCCTGCCAGGTTAAAATTCGCGAGGACATTTACGTCAGGATACCTACGGACCTCTTGAATGTCAGGATGTTCACCTCTAAGGTAGAAAGCTCCATCGATTTGACATATGATATGAAGGAGATACGCCTTCGCCTGGAAGAGCCTGCCGAGATTTCACACCGACCCGGCCAATATGTTCAGGTTCAGGCCCCATCTCCCGAGGGGCCGGTCTTCCGTGCCTACTCCATCAGTTCACCTGTATACGAGCCTAATATTGTCCAACTTGTTGTAAGGCTGATGGAGGGCGGTATCGGCTCGACCTATCTGCACAATGTACAGCCCGGCGACACCGTCTATTTCACGGGACCATACGGTGAGTTCTGGCTCAACGAAGACCCATCAGTGGAAATCGTATGCGTCGGCGGGGGCTGCGGTATGGCACCCATGAGAAATATCATCCTGACCCTTTATGACAGGTGGCCTGAACGCACCTGCTGGCTGTTCTTCGGATGCCGAACCACGCGTGATGTATTCTACCTTGAGCAATTTGAGGAGTTGGCCAAAAAACATCCTAATTTGCATGTAATGTACGCCCTGTCTGATGAACTTGATGAGAATGAGAAGTGGGACGGGGAGACAGGATTTATCCATCTGTCGGCTGACAAACACCTGGAGCCTGGTGTCCAACGCCAGGCATTCCTTTGCGGGCCGCCGCTCATGATTGAGGCTGTGACACGGGTGCTAAAGGAAAAAGGAACAGATGACATCTTTTACGATGAGTTTTAATGGTGGGGTGATCCTGTCTGGTTGACAGTGGATCATATCGTAATAACTGTGCTGTCTTAGACCTCGGAATGCAATTGTAGTTGAGTTCAAGGTCGTAGCCTTCTCTGATACATAAGCGCAAACATCTGTTGAAGATGCTGTTGCAAAAAGACAATTTGTATCGGCTCAAAATGTTCTTCATAAAAAAAACACGTCGTAGCCATTACAATCAAAAATAACCGGTAAAATTTACCGGAGAGGGCGGGATTCGAACCCGCGGTACCCGCAAAGGGCACACCGGTTTTCGAAACCGGCTCGATCAGCCACTCCGACACCTCTCCATAACAACGGCAAAATAACTTATACACCTGACTCGGTGAAATTGCAAGAATATTAAGCCCGAGGTAGGTGTTAATAGTTGAATGTAGTGACAAGCAGAAAGCAAATTCGTATGACATACTGATGTTTAGGCAAAATTTGTTGAAACAATAAAGGAATTTATTTAAAATACGAGGGTTTGTTGTCAAGGCTTTAAGATTTTAGGGAATTAGAGATGGATATCATACCGGCAATTGACCTGCGGCAGGGCAAATGCGTACGACTTATTCAGGGTGATTATAACCGCCAGATAAATTACGAGAACAACCCTGTCAACCAGGCACAGGATTTTATTCAGGCCGGGGCCCAATGGCTTCATATCGTGGATTTGGACGGCGCAAAAGTCGGCAGGGCGGTTAATACCGATACAATATCAGCTATAGTGGCTCTCAAACAACTCAAAATCGAAGTTGGTGGAGGAATTAGAGATGAAGCTTCAATAAAGCAATTGCTCGATATTGGGGCCGAAAGGGTGATAATCGGCACGAAAGCCGTTAGTGATTTCGTGTGGTTCAGCGAGATGGCCGAGAAGTTCAGCGGTAAAATTGTACTTGGCCTTGATGCCAGAGGCTCAAAGGTTGCCACCCACGGCTGGATGCAGGACAGCACCCAAAATCTGCTGGAGTTCGCAACTGAAGCTGCTAAGCTGCCCTTGGCGGCCATAATATACACCGACATTACAAAAGATGGAATGATGGCCGGGCCAAATTTTGAAAGGACTAAGGAACTGGCCGAGGCCGTTGCCGTAGGCGTTGTTGCTTCGGGCGGGGTTAGTAAGATAGACGATATTAAAAAGCTTACCGAGACAAAGGTAGTGGCGGCAATAATCGGGCGAAGCTTATACGAAGGCACACTCGACCTTTCCGACGCAATAAATGCAGCAAACTAAATCCTTGAAAATCTTTTAACTTGAACCGTGACCAGGGAAGGGTTTAATCAACCGGCTCGTGAGGCTCGAATTTGTAGCCGATCTCTCTTATAGTGTGAATGAACAGTGGATTGTGCGGATCGGGTTCTATTTTGTTCCTTAGCGTGGCGATAAAACGGTCGATGCTTCGAGGACCAACGAAGCAATCATAGCCCCAAACCACATTTAATATCTCATCACGCGTAAGTGCTCGCCCTGTTTTCTTGACAAAAAGCTCCAATAGTCTGAACTCTTTAGGTGAGAG
>JAUWLI010000291.1 GCA_030613765.1 Phycisphaerae bacterium | reverse complement strand
GGCCCTGGCCAAAGCAAAAGAGATAATAACAGAAAAACTGGCAAAGGGATAGTTACTTAGCCTAACTTGCAAGCGGCGGAGACGAGCAAATGGAGACAGCGGAGACTCTATGATTAAGTTTTATTGCAAACACTGTGGTGAGCAAATCGGTGTGCCGGCGGGCTCCGGAGGCCGAGGAGCCAGATGCCCAAAATGTAAGAAGAAAGTTATTGTGCCGGAAGCGGAAAACGCAGAGCCGGTCGCCGGCCAAAGCAATATAAGCGACTCGAAGGGCGGGGCGAAATATGCGGGTTTTGACCGTGCTCTTTTTGATATTCCTAAAGAGGATGAAAGTGCAAGCCAGGTAAGCACTCAAGGCGGCATGTCTAAAGAGGGTTATGAAGAACTGCGAAGACGCAAGAAATTATTGGACGAGTACGAGGCAGAGCAAATCGGTAAACGGAAGCTGCCCGGCTTTATCGACGTATTCCTTTATCCGGCGAGTTTCTGGGGTCTGGTTTACCTTGGGATTATTATTGGAATAACATTGATTCTTGACACTGTGGGGAAGGTTCTTCCTGACTACCTTGGTTGTTTGTTCTGGCTTTTAACATTAGTTATAAGGATCTTTGTTGTTTTATTTATGTATTGGTACTTTGCCGAATGCGTTCGCGACAGCGCTGAGGGCGGATTGCGGGCGCCAAAGGTTATAGGGGATGTCCTTCCAGCAGGGGATATGTTCAGGCAGATGGTGGATATAGTCGTCTGTGTTGTAATTTTCTTTGGGCCGTTTGTTTTGTATGTTTTGATTGCGAGAAGAGCCGGCATAATCTTCTGGCTGTTATTGATATATGGGATATTTTTCTTCCCGATGACGTTACTGTCTTTTGTTGTGTTTGACTCTATTGCCGGCCTTAATCCGCGCTTAATCTACAAGTCAATATCAAACACGTTTTGGCAGTATTTCGGGCTTGTCTTATTATTTGTTGCAGCAGTATTGGTGATTGGTGTGCTCGGGCAGAAGGCGAGTGAATCAGGATACCTGGTTATTCTTGTTCATTTTGCCGGTATCTACCTGATATTTGTCGGCGCTCATCTTCTGGGCAGGTTTTACTGGAAGTATCAGGAAAAGCTCAAGTGGGAGGTTCCACTGTGAAACCTGCCGTCGGATTTTATGTCTTTTACAGGATTATCCAACTGCTTGTCATGAGCCTTACAAGCTGGTAATATAAGCGATGTGAGAAAAGTTTAATTCAGCGGCTGTTCTAATGATTAGGTTTTCCTGCAAACACTGCGGTCAGAAAATCCGGGTTCCAGAAGTTGGGGCCGGCAGAAAAGGTAAGTGTCCAAAATGTAAAAATATAGTGCTTGTTCCAAAAGTTGAGGACATAAATCCAGTCGCAAGCCAGACCGAGCTTAGTGCTTCCGAGATTATCTCAGGGGATTCCATTCTGGATCCTCATCATTATGATATTGCGCAAGAGAGCAATGCGGCGGGAGACGGGACTGTTAAAGGGGTTGCATCTGATAAAGCTTTGGAGGAGCTGCAGAGGTTACAGGGGAGCTTAAGGAGAGAAGAACCTGAGCCTTTGCCGGAACGTAAACTGCCGTGGTACATCGATATAGTTATTTATCCGACAAGCAAAGCAGGCCTGACAATGCTGGGGATATTTATCGGAGTACCGCTGTTGATGGAAGCTTTTGTGACAGCCCTCTTTTTATTGACGGGAGTATTTCCACCTACCTATGTGTTTGCCGTATTCTTTTTGGTTATAAACTTACTTATAAATGTCACAATTCGCTTATATAGGTACTGGTATCTAAGTGAATGTATCCGAGATAGTGCTGAAGGTCAAATACGTGCGCCGGAGACGGTCGCTTCCACGCCGGGCTTAGGGGAATTGCTCTCGATATTTCTGAAGATTTTTGTCTGTATTATTGTTCTCAGTGCACCTATGTATTTTTATCTTCTCAAATCCCTGGGTATCGAAAGAAGTTTCGGGTCTATGTTCAGTTTTACGCTCTTCTTTTTGTGGACTATGGTAACTGAAGTTGGCAGAAGCGGGATAACCTTTCATCTGCTATTGCTTCTTGCGGTTTTCTTTTTCCCTATGACGATATTGTCTGTTGTCATGTTCGACTCTTATCGAGGGCTGAATCCATTACTGATAGTCAGCTCGATATTCAGTACATTTGTCCCCTATTGCGGCCTGATACTGGTGCTTTGTGTATTATGGCTGCCGGTGATATTAATCAGGAAATTTATCGTAACACAGGTGGTTTCGTTTCAATCCAACCTTTTCCTTTATTTACCAAGGGCCATCAGCATTTATCTAATGTTGGTGGGGGCACATCTGCTGGGCAGGTTTTACTGGCGGTATCAGGAAAAGCTCAACTGGGAGGTTTAAACTTTAATCCTGCTGTGTGGGATTTTTACGCTCTTTGCGTGTGCGTCGAGGCCTTCAGCTTCGGCCAGGCGGATAATATCGGCGGCACTTTCAGCCAATTTATCTTTGTCGTATTCGATAATACTCGTTGACTTGATGAAGTCGTTGGCAGTGAGCGCACTGGAAAACATTGCGTTACCACCCGTTGGGAGGGTATGGCTTGGTCCGTCCCAATAGTCGCCAACGGCGACCGGTGAATAATCGCCGATGAAAATCGCGCCGGCGTTGTCGATTTTATCAGCGATTTCTCTGCTTTGGTCTCCGCACTGGATTTCTAAATGTTCGGGGGCAAACTCATTTGCACATTCAATCGCATCATCCATATTCTCAAATACAGCAATCTTTCCGAATTCTATTAAGCACTTGATTGCCTGTTTTGCCCGAGCCAGTTTTTTTACCATATTCCCGAGCTCTGCGAGAACTTTTTCCGCAAGCTCTTGAGAATCTGTAACCACAACGGCACCACCAGGGTTGTGCTCGGCCTGACTTAGCATGTCGGCGGCGACCCAGGGGGGATTTGCTTTTTCATTTGCAATTATGAGCACTTCACTGGGCCCGGCAATAGAATCAATACCAACCAGAGCAGAAACCTGCAGTTTGGCCGTTTGTACCCATTTGTTGCCCGGCCCGACAATCTTATTGACTTTGGGAATAGTTTCTGTCCCAAATGCTAAAGCCGCCACGGCTTGAGCGCCGCCAATGCGGTAAACCCGGTCAATTCCCAATTCATAGCAGACCGCTAAAATTACAGGATGAATACTTGCTTTATACCTCGGCGGTGACACTACGGCGATGTTCTTCACACCTGCAACTTGCGCCGGTACCGCCGTCATTATTACTGTGGAGGGCAGCGGTGCCGAAGCTCCGGGAACACAAATACCGACTGGTTCTATACGTTTGTATTTTATTCCAGGATGCTCTTTGCCATCGGTGAAGATTTCCTTTTGGTACTTTCTTACGTTTTCAATCGCCTGCCGAAGAGATTTCAAAAGTTCTTTGTCAATTGTGCCGTGGGCTTTTTCCAATTCCTCCTTCGGAATTTGAAAGTCCTCGGGTTTTATATCTACATGGTCATAATGTTTTGTGCATTCCCTTAGAGCTTGATCCCGATGTTCCAGGACTGTCCAAATAATCTTGCTTACGACCCTGAATTCATCTTCATTAGGTTCAAATGTTGCGCCATGAAGTATTGCGCCACGAAGTTGCCCCAATTTATAAGCGAAATTGGGCTGTCCCTGGGAAATTAAGATTTTGTCGAGTTTGTTTGCCACAGTTTTCTCCTATCCCGGGAAGTTTCCGTGACTGTAGAGACGTGTTGTGCGCTGGAGGAGCAGATATTTTTTTCCTTTGAACCTGGTTACAATCCCGGCGATTTTGAATCGCAGTGTATCCGGTGCAGCGGCCTGGGTGCGCTGGGCCAGCTCCAATACCTGGCAGGGCAATAGGTGAAGTGAAGTTTTTCCTTCTTTCCGGCCGAGGGCGTCAAGGACAAAGCTTACCTTACGCCAGGAGTCCTGCGTTCCGTATGAGGCCTCACGGATAAAGCCGCTTCTGTCAGCTAAAATAGAATCCTGCTTTTTTCCTGGTTTTGTTTTAGGGCCAGGCCCGGATTTGATTTCTTCGCTGTTTTCGGGGCGTGTTGTGTGGACAATCGTTTTCTTTCTGTCCGGCAGTTTGTCTAATAACTCTTTCGGTATTTTTACTACATCGTTGGGC
>JAUWLI010000137.1 GCA_030613765.1 Phycisphaerae bacterium | reverse complement strand
GGAGCGAAAGACGGCTAAGAAGGAACTGTTCGAGCAGGTCTTTACAGAATATTGTGAAGCCGAAGGAGATGAAGCCGCAAAATATGACAAGGCAATGGTCAAACGGATTCTGGGAAAGATAGAAGGCCAGGTGGTCAAGAAATTGTTGTTGGAAGGCAAAAGGGTTGATGGCAGAGGCTACGAAGATGTTCGCCCGATTGATTGTGAAGTAAGTATTTTGCCCAGGACCCACGGCTCGGCGTTATTTACACGCGGTGAAACGCAATCAATAGTGAGTGTAACTCTTGGTACTGTCAGAGATGCGCAGATTATAGATGGCCTGTTGGAAGAGTACTCTCAGAATTTTACCCTCCATTACAACTTCCCGCCGTTTTCTGTCGGTGAGATACGCCCGATTCGGGGGCCGGGCCGAAGAGAAATCGGACATGGGGCACTCGCCGAGCGGGCACTGGAACAAGTCAGGCCGCAGGTGGACGAATTCGCATACACTATCAGGATCATCTCGGACATTACCGAGTCGAATGGTTCCAGCTCAATGGCTTCGGTTTGCGGCGGTTCACTGGCGCTGATGGATGCCGGCGTCCCAATCAAAAAAGCCATTGCCGGCATATCAATTGGTTTGATTAGTGACGAGAGCGGCCGGTATGAATTGCTCACGGATATTATGGGCGAGGAAGACCATTATGGCGAAATGGATTTTAAAGTCGCCGGTACTGTCGATGGTATTACGGCGATACAGCTCGATATCAAAGCTGATGGCCTGGCACATAACGTTATGGTCGAGGCTATGGCACGGGCAAAAACGGCACGCCTGAAGATTTTGGAGATTATGAACGCAGCTATCAGTAAATCCAGACCCGAATTAAGTAAGTATGCACCGAAGCTGATAAGTATCGAAATCGACCCTGAGTTTATTGGCAAGATAATTGGCCCTGGCGGCAAGATGATTAAAAGTATCCAGGAGCAAACAGGGACGACCATTGAAATTGAAGATGATGGTACTATTTACATAAGCTGTTTGGATGGCGATAATCACCTGAGGGCAAAAGAGATTATCGAATCAATGACGTCGCCGCCGAAAGTGGGTCAGATTTATCAGAATTCAAAAGTCGTTTCTGTAAAGGACTTCGGCGTATTTGTTGAAATTACGCCGGGCGTTGAGGGCCTGTGTCATATTAGCGAGCTAAGTGATGGTTACGTCAAGAGCGTCGATGAAGTCTGCAAAATGGGCGACCTGATACCTGTAAAATTATTGTCGATTGACGACCAGGGCCGGCTTAGACTTTCTCGCAAGGCTGCTCTTGCTGAGATGGGCAAAAAAGACCAGAAGCCGGAAGCAAAAGACCAGAAGCCGGCAGAAAAAGAACAGAAGCCTATAGAAAAAAAAGATAATACTGCGTAGGAACGCAGGCCAGGAAGAATATCAGCGATAGAGGGAGCGAAGAGCGCAGAGTCTTGTAACACCAACGGTTAACTTGTGGGGGCAGGTAAAAAATTAAGATTTAAGTCGGCGAACTCAGCGGTGAAGATAGGAGTTGAAGAATTAGGCAAGTTGACGGGCGAGCTTGCCCATGAGATTAAAAATCCCTTATCGAGTATTAAAATTAATCTTAAGCTCGCCAGGGAGGAGTTGGAGGCTGCAAAGTCTGCTCAAGCCGGGCAAACAGGCCGGGGACAGGACGGCCCTGGGTTCACGAGGGCGCTGCGGAAAATAGCTGTTGTTGAAAAAGAAATGGATAGGCTTGAGCGGATTCTGGAGGGTTTTCTTCGCTATATCGGCAAGACCGAATTGCAGTTGGCAAGTGTCGATATAAGCTCTCTCATAAGTGATATGATCGATTTTTATTCGCCCCAGGCCCGCAGTCATTCGATAATTATCCGGCAGCAATTGTATGACAAGCCGCTTGTTTGCAAAGCCGACGAAGGTATGCTAAAACAAGTAATATTGAACCTGTTTATTAACGCCCGGCAGGCCATGAGCGACGGCGGGGAGCTGTTAATCAGAACAGCCCGCCGGAACAAAGAGGCAGTGATTCAAATTAGCGATACAGGCAGCGGTATTGCCGAGGATAAATTACCGAAGATTTTCGATGTATATTATTCGTCTCGCCCGCAGGGAAGCGGGCTGGGTTTGCCAACGGCGCAAAAGATTGTCGAGGCGCATAATGGAACAATAAACGTTGACAGCGAATTGGGCAAAGGAACATCGTTTACTATAGAGTTGCCTCTCCAGAAGCCGTGAGGTGTAAGTTTGTCAGATAAAGATTGCATAATTCTGGTTGTTGACGACGAGCGTGACCACGCGGATGGGATCGCCGAGGCGCTTGATAAATCGGGCGTGAAGGCGATCGCTGTTTATAGCGCCGAAGATGCACTGGAGATTGTACGCAATCAACAGGTCAATGTCGTTGTTACAGATTTGAAACTGGAGGGGGACATTAACGGATTGGCCATACTCGAAGAGGCAAAGAAGGCAAATGGTCACACAGAAGTTATTCTCATAACGGCATACGCGACCATTGATACCTGCAAGGACGCGATAAGGCGGGGGGCATACGACTATCTTGTTAAGCCGATTGATATCGACCAGCTTCGTACACTTGTGGGGCAGGCCTGTAAAAAGGCTTCAACTGCAAATCAGCGTGAAGCGAGGTTCAACGGAACAGACAAAGGGAGTTTTGTACTTGAGGGTGTACGAAGTGAGAACGCCGCAATGGAGGGTATATTCGAGGTGCTGCGGCGCGTGGCGCCGACAAATATATCTGTTCTGATTGAAGGTGAATCGGGAACGGGCAAGGAGCTATTGGCAAGAGCGATTCACAGCAATTCGCTACGCCGTAACGGGGCGTTTCGGCCGATCAATTGCGCGGGTCTTACGGAGACCTTGTTGGAGAGTGAATTGTTCGGCCACGTTAAAGGTGCTTTTACCGGAGCAGCCGGTGACAGAAAGGGGTTGTTCGAGATAGCGGACAAGGGGACGCTGCTGTTAGATGAAATCGGTGATATGGCACCGAATTGTCAGGCCAAACTTCTGCGCGTTCTCGAAGATGGTGTCGTTATACCGGTTGGCTCCCATAAACCAACCATAGTAGATGTCCGCATCATCAGCGCAACCAACCAGGATTTGATTGAGCTTATAGAACAGAAAAAATTCAGGCAGGATTTGTACTTTAGAATCAAGGGTGTAAACATTACTCTGCCGGCCTTGCGCAACAGGGCGGACGATATGCCGGCCCTTACAGAATATTTTCTCAAGGAAGCAGCCGCGGAGACCGGCTCGGAAGTGGCCGGTATAACGGAAGCTGCCTTGCTGATTCTTATGAACTACGACTGGCCCGGTAACATTCGCCAGCTTCGGAATTGTATCAGGACGATGGTTGTAATGTGCGACAGGGACAAACTCGACGTGCCGGACATACCGCCTGAAATATACCAGAGACGGCAGTTGGCAGCCGGGACCTCGGCAGCGGCCGGTTCTGGTAGTGTGTCACTGAACGAATTAGAAAAGCAGGCTATTATGGACACGTTGGCCAAGACGAAGGGCAACCGCGAAAAGGCCGCGAAGATCTTAGGCATCGGTGAGAGAACGCTGTATCGGAAGATAAAAGAGTACGATCTTTAGCGTATCTCGTGAAGCGTATCTGGCAAAAACTCGAAATACGAAACAATATCGAAATTCAAAAACGAAATGTTCAAAACAATAAGTAGAAGCGAGAATGTGGAGATAAGATACTGGGGAATAAACTGGCGAGTTAAAGCTCCAGTGAGATAGTGAAAAGGATTATCTGGCGGGTTAAAATTTTTTTGTTGTTTTCGGGGGTGATGGCGGGGATGCTGTATAGTCGTTAGTATATAGTGTTCAGTATTTAGCCCTTTGTGGCCGAGAAGACCGGCATTTTTTAAATGGATTCCGCATCCCCCGACTACGACATTCGAGGGCAGGCGAGTGCGGAATGACAAACTAACTGTTATTCTTTCCTTTTTTGTTGTGTTTGGGGGGGGCTCGCTGAGATAATAATATAGACATAACATGCGGGAAACTCACGGCTTTATAAAGGCTTAAAGATGAGCGAAGAAGAGAGAAAAAAGGAAGGGAGAATTTAGAATTTAGAAGTAAGAAACTGTTGGCCGGCCCAGTTAGGAAGTAAATTGGTGGGGCAAGCCCCACCATACAATTCTTCAGCACGGCTTTATATAGGCTGAAAGATGAGCGAAGAAGAAATCTGACTAAATTGGAAGCAAATAGTGTTGTCTATTTTTAGGGGCGATGCAATGAGTAGAACAATCTCAATAGTTATGATAGCGGCAATCATAGTTTGCATTGTTGTAATCATAAAAAGAAGAATGGATGCGAAAGACAAATCGAAGTTCTCCGAAGAAGAATATGAACGTCACTATGAAATCAAGCAAGCGGCACTTGAACGTATTCTGGGTCCGATGCACAACATTGTCGGCCATGCCATCATTCCCTTTCAGGTCGGCGGCGCCGTGGATATGTACTACTTCCCAAACGGGATACCCGGCACAGGTTTCGCCACTATGGAACTAATCGAACCCGACGGCAGCGGGCCGAAGCCGAACAACATAGGTACATACGAACTCGTCACTTTTACCAGACAGAAGATACCTTCGTCCGACTGGATGGAGGATGAAAACCATCCTTTTAACGATATTTTTACGCGAATGCGCGGGATTATGACATCAGTAGGTTTCTACTCATTCCAGGCAGTACTCAATCCCGGAGAGACATGCGAGATCCCCTCCGGCGGTGAGGGCGAACCCAATTACTGTTTAATATTCGATGAGTATAAACAACAGGGAGTGGAATTCGAAATAGACGGAAAGAAGCACTGCCTCCTGCTTGTTATTGAAGTTTTCAGAAGCGAGATGGAATACGCGATGGAGAACGGCAGCGCTACAGTCATAAACAAACTAAAGGAGAAAGGTTACTATCCATATAGCGACCTTGAAAGGGAACCGGTGTACTAACAATGCATCGAAGGAATAGTTGGTTAAACCGGCAAAATGCAGGAAACTCAGCGACTCTATATAGGCTGAAAGATGAGCGAAGAAGAGAGAAAAAAGGAAGGGAGAATGTAGAAGTAAGAAGGAAGAAGGTAGAAGGGAAAAGGGGAAAAAGAATATCGAATATCGAACAAGGAATTTCGAATGATGAAGTTAGAAGCACTGGATCCCTGCCTAAGACATGCAGGGACATGTGAGTAGATGGGTGGATGCGAGTAGGTTTATTCAAATCATTGGCCAGATTTCTCGACTCCGCTGCGCTTCGCTCGAAATGACAATGGGGTGCGCCGGGATTTCGCTTGGGATGACAGCGGAATGGATTCCCGCTTTCGCGGGAATGACAACGGGTGGTTGATTATATGCGGTGGCCAGATTCTTTGCTTCTCTTTGCTCCGTTTGGGATGACAGAAAAATGGTGTGCGGTGCGTACCCTACATTGTGAAATCCGAAATTCAAAAACACAAAACGAGATTCTTCACTGCCTTATAGGCAGGTAAGTATTTGCTCGGAATGACAGAAAAATGGTGTGCTGTGCACAGCACACCATTTTTCTATATGTCTGTCAGCGAATTATTCAACTCCTTCCAGGTAGTTTCCGAGCAGTAAGGCCAAGTCGCTCATGTCAACGTCGAGATCTTCATCCAAATCGCCCAGGATCGTCGGCGGCGGTGGCGGCAGGGGCTTTGTAAGAATAGTTGTCAGGCCGAAATCAGGCGCCAGATCGACAAATCCATCCATGGATTCGGCCTTTGCCTTGAATGACAGCAGGTCGCCGCAGCATGGCTTTATGGTCCACAAAGGCACGCTCAGCTTTACGCCGATGGGAACAGGTTCGAACGGCCCGTCAAATTCCATGTATTGTGTTTCGACCTCGATGAGGCTCGGGTCCCCATACATCCATCCTCCCATAGATTGATCATATACCTGGAAGACAGGTTCCTCGACCATCGTATCATAGCCCAAATAGTAATCAAGACCCTCCGGCGGCTCACCCGTTTCGCAGGACTGGTCCGACTCAATGTAAAAGCCCAGCATAACCGGCGGCCCACCCAGGCTCGGATCGGGGTATTCCTGCAGCAGCATTTTGAAGCTCATCTGATAGTCGTCGAAAGAAGTTCCGATTCCCCAGGTCGAAGTGTTGGTAATATCGATTGTGCTGTGCTCTGCATCACCGAGCGTGTCCGGATTATCACCGCCTCGTTCACCTGCTATTGCATTCTGTGCTGCAACCCATTTTTTGGCATTATCGCCATATCTTTTTTTCTGGTTGGGGTCTGTTTCGCTTCCAGTTCGTCCTGTGCCCGGGAACATAATATTATTTGAATCGTTTGGGTCTATCTTGCCGTTACCGTTTGTGTCGTAGCCCATGTAGTTCGAATCACCGGGATAGGTCCCGCAGGGGTCGCCGTGCTCGGTATTGCAGTCATCGGGGTAGGCGTCGTTGAAGTGGCCGGCTTCGTGTGCTCCCGTGTCATTGGGCGCATTGGGTCCTATTACAATATGCGATCGGTTATAACAAATCCCCGGATTGCCCGGAGGGTCAACCTTCAGAGGCGTTCCATAAATATTCATCGCGCCCGCGACCTTGCCTTCGTTGACGTCGTTGACCTCGTCGACACCACCGACCTGAACATGCGTGACGTCAGCGCTGTCCCAGACCCTCTTTATCTCCTTGAATTGTTCTTCCAAATCTTCCTTGGTAACGCCCGAGCCTTTGACGATGTGCTTGGCCACCTTTACGACCGTCTTGGCTCCGACCACACCGCCGAAAATCAGGACGAGCAAAAAGCTTACTACGAAAATTATTCTTACCTGTGCTTTTCGTTGTTCTGCCATGTTTTCATACTCCTTTCATGAACGTTGTCATTGCTCAACCTGCCTAAAGAACTATATCCTGAAATTATACATGAAAGATAGGTTATTAAGTGTATAGATTTCTTCGAAAATGATCACCCTTAGAAGGACTTATCGGTCTGCTCCTTAAATCTAAATTCCGGATTCATTATAACATTATCGGTTGATATAACACCACATTATTATTGTAAATGCGTAATTTTGCAGCTTTGACTTTGTTAATTTATCGACCTTAAGGGTGTTTTTCGGGGATTTTGGGCCTTTATAGGGACATGTGGATAAGTGTTCCTCGATTTTATGGCTGTGTCTGCGGCTGGTAAATTGTATTCATAATAAGGTTATCTGGTTTCTTTCTTGTCACTTTGAGTCAAAATCGCGAAAATCATACTCCGTGACCTTTTCCTTCGTCTGTAATGTCAGCCCTGCTGCAGACAAGTAGTGCTGGGAGTCTTTGCCGCAATTAGAATGAGGAGCTGACTGTTTGACACTTTTTGTGCTGCTGTGTAAACTTGCCGGTAAATGGTTATAGAATCGATTATGGCTTTCACGTTTTATTTGTAGTATATATTAATATATGGGACAAAAAAATAAATTACAGCCGCCTCTGACCGAAGCTGACGGACGCTCGTTGGAAGCCGGAGAGCAGGTTCTTATCACCGGCACAGTCTATACCGCTCGGGATATGGCGCATAAGAGATTGTGTGAGTCGATAGATACCGGGCACGAACTGCCATTCGAACTTGAAGGTGCAATTATTTATTACGTTGGG
>JAUWLI010000190.1 GCA_030613765.1 Phycisphaerae bacterium | reverse complement strand
GAGCTTCATCGCGGCCAATTACGTTCGTTCGCTGACCGACTGGATAATAATCACCTTTCCGGGATCCTGACATAATAAAGATAGAAGCCATTGCAACTCCTTAATTGTCTTTGACATAATATCGATTGAATAATATAGTATGGGTTATTCGCAGCCGAGTCAAGCTCTTTTTAGGGCTGTTTTGAAGCTTTGCTATTATACCGGATTCAGTGGCCCGAAGCCCGAGCAGAGCTAATGGTAGCGGACATTTTCAATGAGGGACATTGATGAGCGAAGCAGAAACGAATAATGGGGCGGTGAGGAATTTTTAGGTAGCGACCATTCAACGGTTCGGGATTGCGATATGGAAATCCTACTCAATAGATAAGGCTTGATAAGCACAAAGGATTATAAATGAACAGAAAGTGGAATTTTTTGATGTTATTGTTTTTGATGGTAGCGTCCTCTGTTTTCGGGGCTGTGCCTATAGCGGTTGAGCTGGTGGAAGTAAAGAAGATTTGGGACAAGGCGCCGCATAGCGCTTTTACGGATTTGGCCCGATGGAATAATAGTTTTTACTGTGCGTTCCGCGAGGGCAGAGGGCACGTTTCAACGGATGGCAAAATACGGATACTTCATTCGAAAGATGGAAGCGCCTGGGAGTCAGCGGCTCTTGTTGCGCTTGAAGGTTACGACCTGCGGGATGCTCATTTATCCGTAACACCGGATGGCAGATTGATGCTATTGGGTGGCGTGGCCCCGCGCAAGCAGGACAATAAAAGCGCGCCGACCGGCACGTTCGCGAGTTTTTCGAAAGACGGTGGGCATTGGACTAAGCCGCAAATTGTTGTTAAGCCGGGGCGGTGGCTGTGGTGTGTCACCTGGCATAAGGGGAAGGCGTACGGCGTTTCATACGCAGCCGGCGAAAGGAGGCCATACCTCGAATTGCTTGTGAGCAGCGATGGAGTGAACTATCAATCTCACGTAGCCAAACTTTTCGGGGAGGGGTATCCCACAGAAGTAACACTGCGTTTTGATGCTGATGATACCTGTTATGCGCTCGTACGACGTGACCGGCGCGGCAACGAGGCAAGCAGCGCTTTGTTGGGAGTGAGTCGGCCGGATTACAAAAAGTGGCGGTGGCATGACCTTGGAGCAGGTTTCAGTGGTTTTGGCGGTCCAAACTTTATAAGAATACCCGGCGGGTATTGGATTGGCGCAGGACGAATGCACGACGGCGGGGTGCATACGGCGCTTACGTACGTCGATGTCAAAAACGGCAAGATGACCAAATTATTTCAACTACCGAGCGGCCGAGATACGAGTTATCCGGGGCTGGTTTGGTATGGGAGGATGCTGTATGTCAGCTATTACTCCGGCCATGAAGGTAAAACAAGTATTTATCTGGCGAAGTTGAAGGTCGAGGCAAAGCAGGGAAGTGAAGAAGGCTTTGGGGCTGAGGTAAATCCTACAGGAGATCCTATCGGAGGAGGCAAAGGATACGGACGATTAGTCACACAGAGTGATTATCTTGTGAAGACATTGGAAGAATTGCGCGCAGTCCTTAAACAAGCCGAGGCTGGACAGATTGTGTATGTGGACGACAAAGCCGAGATAGAGGTGACAGGCAAGCAAAAAATTGTAATCCCGGGCGGTGTGACAGTAGCAAGCGGCCGGGGGCGAGGGGGCTCCGAGGGTGCATTGTTATACAGCAATGAACTTGCGACGTCGCCACTGTTTCTGGCCGGTGGAGAAAATGTGCGCGTCACCGGGCTGCGTTTGCGCGGGCCTGACCAGAAACGCAGGACCGAACAGATGCGAAAGTTATACAAGGAGGGACGATACTACAGTATTCCCAACTCCGACGGGATAATCTCGGCATATTCCGGACTGGAGGTGGACAACTGCGAACTGTGGGGTTGGAGTCACGCAGGGATCTTTCTTAAGCGTGGAGCATTGAAGGCACATATGCACCACAACAACATCCACCACAATCAGCGTTCCGGTTTGGGATATGGAGTATGCCTGGACCAATCTAATGCACTTATCGAGGCGAACCTTTTCGATTGGTGCCGTCACCATATCGCCGGTACGGGCAGGCCGGGTACCAGTTACGAGGCGCGCTATAATCTTGTCCTTGAGAATGCCAATGGTCACAGCTTTGACATGCACGGAGGCAGGGACCGAAAGGACGGGACGGACATCGCCGGTGACTCGATTAAGATACATCATAATACGTTCCGTGCGACAAGCGTGAGGGCATTTGTGATTCGTGGCCGGCCGCAACAATCAGCACAAATACATCATAACTGGTTTTTGCATTCCGACACAAAGAGAGCTGTTGCACAAACTAACGCTGTTGGTAATATGAATGTCTATCGGAATCAATTCACTAAGGAGCGAATTCTGAAAGATTGAAGCCCGGAGTTGGTGATTTGAATTTAACAGCCTTGCAAAACACACAAAGTCGGCGGTATAATGTGTCAAAGAGTGTGTCGACAAATCACGGGTATTCGTGATAGCTCATTTAAGTTAAATTTAATAGGTGTTTAGAGTCTGAAAGGAGATTGAGATGAAAATGAGATGTTATGTTTCGATGGTGTTGTTAATCACAGTTTTGGCGGTGTGCTGTAATGGAGCGCAACCAAGTGTTGTGGCAACCGGTGCAAAAGCGGAGAAACTTGCCGGCGGCTTTAAGTTTACGGAGGGGCCAGCGGCGGATGCCAAGGGCAATATCTTCTTTACGGACATCCCCAATAATCGAATTCACAAATGGTCGCTGGACGGAAAGCTGTCGACGTTTCGCGAGAACTCCGGCGGGGCCAACGGGCTTTACTTTGACAAAAAGGGCAATCTGTTAGCTTGTGAAGGAGGCGGGCGACGGTTAGTTTCCATCAATCCTAAAGGCGAAGTTACGGAGCTGGCTGCTAAGTACCTAAACAAGAAATTCAACAGTCTCAACGACCTGTGGATTGACCCGAAAGGCGGCGTTTACTTTACCGACCCGCGTTACGGGCGCAGAGACAATTTGGATCAGGACGGTGAACATGTATATTATCAGGCGGCGGACTGTAAAATCGTCGTCCGCGTAATTGATGACATGGTCAGGCCTAATGGGATAATAGGGACACGCAAAGGCAAGCGGCTTTACGTGACTGACCACGGCGGGAAAAAGACCTTTGTATACACTATCAATAAAGACGGGACGCTCTCGAACAAAAAGCTTTTTGCGCCCGAAGGTTCCGACGGGATGACAATTGATAATGAGGGCAATATTTACCTGACGACAAATGCGGTTGCGGTTTATAACAAAAAGGGCGAAAAAATTGAGACGATTAAGGTCCCCGAAGGGCCGGCCAATGTTACTTTCGGCGGAAAGGATAAGAAGACGCTCTTCATCACCGCGAGGACTTCTCTGTATTCAGTCCGGATGCGGGTCAAAGGCTTGTAGCGGACAAGAAAAGGGCAAGGTATATCTGGAAATGGTAAGCCGATGAGTCGGTGCCGGTATCAGTTCAAGCTGCACAAGTTGATGGCAGAATCATACATGGAATAGATGACAACATTGGATTAAATGTCCATTGTCAACAGGTCGCTCACTATAGAAGATAATCTTCTATCAACGGTCGGTTGGGGAGCAGTCATACTGTAAGATGGTATCGGGCGATTCTGCAAAGAGGAACACATAACAGGTTGCCGTAGAGGCATTTAATGGATATAATGACGATATGAATTCTAACTGAACTTGTCTAAGTAATAGGAGGTATGTTCATGAAAAGAATTATATCTTTGACCGCAAACCTTGTCCTGCTTGTGCTTATTTTGTCTTTTCCGGCGCAAGGAGTTGAGTACAAGTCAAAAGGCCAAAAGGCTCGGGAAATAGTAAATGCCGCCGCGGTCAGAGGGGGGCTTATTGTCCATCTCGGATGTGGAGATGGCAGATTAACAACTGAATTGAGAGTAAACGACCGCTATATTGTCCAGGGACTGGACACGGATGCAACAAACGTAAAAAAATCGCGAGAACATATCAAGTCGCTTGGCATCTATGGCAAAGTGACAGCGGACACTTTTGACGGAAAACATCTTCCGTACACGGACAATCTCGTAAATCTCCTGGTAGTCTCGAATGGCAAATTCCAGGTGTCAAATGAAGAAGTGATGAGGGTGCTGGCACCGCGTGGAGTGGCCATCATCAATGGTAAGAAGATAATCAAGCCATGGCCGAAAGATATAGATGAATGGACACACTTTTTACACGGTGCTAACAACAACGCCGTTGCCGAAGATACGCGAATCGAACCGCCCCGGTACACACAATGGGTATCGGGGCCACGCTGGGGTCGAAGCCACGATCATCTGTCCAGTTTAAGCGCTGCGGTTTCGGCTTCCGGCCGGATTTTTTATATCATGGATGAAGGCCCTCTCGCTTCGGTAAAGGCCCCATCGGTCTGGATGCTGGTTGCAAGGGACGCGTTCAACGGTGTGCTGCTGTGGAAGAAAAAAATAGCACCCTGGGAAAACCAGTTGCGACCCTTCCGCAGCGGACCGGCAGAGTTGCCAAGGCGCCTCGTGGCCGTGGGCGAAAGAGTATACGTTACGCTCGGCTACGGCAAGCCGGTGACTGCCCTGGATGCGGCCACGGGAGAGGTGCTGCACACATACGAAGAAACAGAAAACACTCATGAAATTATTGCTCATGGTGATAATCTCTACCTGGTAATTAGCGCACCCCTGAGAGAAGACAGCCCCACGACCGGCAAAGTCCTCAGACATTTTCCGGTGTGGCGGGGTTCGTACCTGGAATACGTCACGCAGTATATGCCCAAGCATATTTGTGCGGTCAATGCAGAATCGGGTAAGCTCGTGTGGAAAAAGGAGGACGGCGAGGTCGCGCATATCCTTCCGCTTACGCTGGCGGTAAACGATGGAAAACTGTTCTTTCAAAACGGGGACAATGTAGTTGCGCTCAAAGCTGCTTCCGGAAAGGTTGTGTGGCGCGCCAAGAGGCCTGCTGTCCGTCACCGTTATGCATGGCTGACCCCGACGCTGGTCGTAGAGGACGGGATTGTATTGTCTGCGGACCGCTCCCCGCAGAGCCCCGTAGATACAGGAGGTCAGGACAAGACTCAATTTGAATGGCGCGTCTCGGCGAACCATATCCTGACCGGCGGAGATATCATGGCTTTCTCCGCGAAGACGGGAAAACAGCTTTGGACAGCTCCCTGTCACGAAGGCTTCAATTCCCCGGTTGATCTGTTTGTTGCCAATGGCAAGGTATGGAGCGGCATACTGGCATGGGGAAAGCAGCCTGGTATCACGAAGGTATATGATCTCCATACGGGCAAGGTCGTTGCTACACGTTCGCCTGATCAGAAAACCTATACTCTCGGATTTGGTCACACACGCTGCTATCGCCACAAGGCCACTACGAAGTATGTGATCCATGGACGGGCGGGTGTGGAATTCCTCGATATGAACGCCGACCGTGTTATTGCCGATCACTGGGTTCGAGGTGCGTGCCAGTACGGCATACTACCCTGTAACGGATTAGTGTACGCACCGACGCACCCTTGTGCTTGTTACATCACCGCGAAGCTGAGCGGCTTCAATGCGCTCGCTGGAGGCAGGTACCCGGCACCGGATGCCAAATCTCAGATGTCAAATAGATTGGAAAAAGGGCCTGCCTATTCAGAGGTTATTCGCTCTCGCCGCCGTTATGGTGCTAAAGCAGATCAAAAGTCAGAGGTCGGCAAGAAACAGTGGCCTACTTACCGAGGCGATAATGCGCGAAGCGGTGCCGCAGGTTTCTCACTCTCACCCAGGTTGCGCCCTAGGTGGGAGAAGGCCCTGCCGGGTCCCTTGACCGCGGTCGTGGCTGCAGAAGGCAGGCTCTTCGTGGCGCAGCAAGATGCCCATACAGTACATGCATTGAAAGCAGACGATGGGGCACGGCTCTGGAGCTACACAGTGGCCGGCCGAGTAGATTCGCCGCCTACTATTGAAGGGGGCTTAGTTTACTTCGGCTCGGCTGACGGATGGATGTACTGCCTGCGTGCCGAGGACGGCAAATTGGCGTGGCGTTTCCGCATGGCTCCGGAATCACGACAGGTTATATCGTATGGTCAACTGGAATCCGTGTGGCCGGTTCATGGCAATGTGCTGGTGTGCAAAGGGCC
>JAUWLI010000336.1 GCA_030613765.1 Phycisphaerae bacterium | reverse complement strand
GCCTGGATGGTCACGGCGTCGGCCAGTCGCCATCCACCTGGGCCATCGGCTCCTAAGTTGCGATAGAGGTAGCAGTGGTTGTTGTTGCCCAGAATAATGTCCGTTAGGCCGTCATCATCGCCGTCGAAATCCGCAACGAAGACAACTGAGGGAAACCATCCGCCGGCCTGCTTCCCTCCGGCCAATGGAACACCGGAGATGGTTTGCATCGGGCCCCTGTCGATGAAGATAAGTTGACCACCGGGTTTAGTCGTGTTCTCGAAGAAAACTATTTTTCCGCCATACGGGCCGGACATAAAACTTGGGAAAAAGTCCTGATCACCATCACCATCCCAATCATAAAAGTGCGGCACAACCCAGCTTCGATTGTTATGCTTATTTCTTGGAAGCTCAAAGAGTTTTCCAGCCGACGTAAGCCGACCGGCTTCGATAAGGTGGTTGTTACCGACATTTTCGTAGCAGTAAATAAACGGCTCTACGCCACCTTTAAATAAATCCAGATCACCGTCGCCATCGAGGTCGCAGAAGGTATCGAAGTGATGGGCTCCTATCTCGCGCCTTCCATAGTCTTCTCTAAAAAAATCGCCATCTCCAACGAGCCCCTGATAACGTTCGGGTCTTGCCAGGCCGGACTCAACCGTATCGAAATAAACTGCGAATGTTGTGCAGGTTTCATTCGGAATAACGAAACTCAGGATGACTTTATTGACGCGATAGAACTTTTGAATTCGCCATGGCAAAAGGTATCGCTCATATCCATCTCGCGAGCTGTCAAAAACCTTCGGCGAACCTAAAGAATCATAGGCTATCACTTCAATTGTATGTTCGTCGAATGTCCCTGAAATGCCCATATCTGAGAGCCCCTTAACGAAATCAATGTTCACAGAAGCAGGCGAGTTTGACCGGTGAGTACGTCGGGCGTCAACGCTCAATAACAATCGATGGTTGTTAGGTGACCTCCAGGGTGGCTCCACAGATAAAGCCGGGGTTTCAAGTGCCAGATAGATGATAGTTGCCAGAACAATCCTTGTTAATGGTGTAAGATAGCTGTGTTTCTCTAGTGAATAGGTTTTATCTCTCACAAACTCATCCTTTCTCGACAAATGTTGTGGCTCCTTCCTTAAGGATAATTTCCTCAGCCGAGGTAACTGAGTATATTGTCAATAATGATTATAATCCATTGGTTGAAGATTCGCAACGTGTCGTAACTCGTCAATATATGGGAACAATTCCCTTGTGAGCAGCATATCTTTGAACTTACCGTTTTAAAATTCTTAGTGATTCTGCCTTAGTGTGGTACGACCGGTCCACGCCACACACTTCCGCCGAATGTGGTGACATACATCATAGTATTGTCCGATGGGTCGAACACCACACGCTGGATATTCGAGAAAGGCAGATCTTTGAATGCCTCCCATGTCTGGCCGTTGTCACGCGTCAGCCACAGACCCGCGCCAGGCGCCCCCTCAGTAAGAGTCATGTAGATCCACCCATCGCGTTTCGGATGAAAGTAACCACCGAAGGTCTGACGTCCTTGGCGGCCGATACGTTGCCATGTATTTCCTCCATCTTTGGAGAAGTACAAGCCGCCGGACTTGTCCTGCCAGTTCGAATCGCACGTGCCCATTAGGATGATGTTGCTATTCCTGGGATGAACAGTAAAGTCCTTGGGGTACAGGAAAAGCCGGGAGGTATTGACCTTTTTCCAGGTCTCAGCGCCGTCTCTGGACCGGTACAATCCTACACCCTCGCTCATGAGCGGCTTTCCGTATGAAGGGCGCTTGGCACAAATTATCGCAAAAAGCGTGCCATCACTATGTAGAACCACGCGGTAGACTCGCATATTTTTGGGGTGGCCCAGTCCGTTTTTTTTCAGCGTCCATGTCTTGCCGTCGTCGGTCGATTTGTATACGCCTTCCATGAACACCCCGGCATACAGCGTACGTGCATCCCTGGGGCTCCCGGGATCGAGCACGATGGATGTCACCGGCTTGAGCGGGATACCCTGGGCCTCATGCTTCCACGAAGCGCCGAAGTCACGTGAGATACACACACCGCCGGGACGGTTGTGGCCGTGACGTTCGGAGATAATGTTATCGTTGGGGATGTCATGCACATTGGAGAACGCGCCCCACATCTTACCCCGTGTCTCCGGGTCGAATGCAATCTCATAACAGGTGTTCCGCCACGGGGCCCATGAGTGTTTGTCCCACCATATCCACGTCTTGCCGCTGTTCGTGGACCGTGCCAGGCCGATATCCGTGTAAGCGATATAATGGCGATTTGGTTCAAAGGGATCAAAGTAGTAATGCCATGTTGTAGTAACCACTAATCCGTTACACACTCATTCGCAGCCTGGTTTGGGTTTCCGGCCGGGAGCAGGATACGTATGGCCGTTGAACCAGGTGTCACCGCCATCGTGCGTAATATAGCACTGGCTCCATACCAGGAGCAGCCGGTCGGGATCGGTGTTGCATATGGCTACCCCGAAAGGTGTGTCGCCGCCCTTATAGCTCTGTCCTGTTGAGGCGGTGAAGTAGTTGGGAGCGACGTTGTAGCGCTTGAAACGTGGGTCCATGAAGTAAGTATCGCGCCATGTTTCGCCGCCGTCGTCACTGCGATACACTGTCTCGTGATGGGGGGGATGGAATCCGGTGCTTGTGTTCAGGGCGTAGACGGTGAGCGGTTTTATGTCCGTGGTCAGAAGCTGCTTGTATTGCGCGATAGAACCGTAGGCCCATTGGTCGGCTTTCTTTGTCTCTGTGTTGATGCCCCTGCCCATGGCCTGCTGCCAGGTCTGGCCCCTATCACGGGAGTGATAAATGCCCCCTTTGAATTTCCCGCTCTCCTCTTTGCTGCGTACAGTACAGTAAAGCATGATGATGTTATCTACCGAATTAGAACTGCCGGCGAATCCCTGTATCTCCTTCCATGGCAGGCCATAGGTTTTTTCCGCCCAGTTCTGCCCCCCGTCATCGGAGCACCAGATGCCCTTATCTGTGGCTGCGAACATGACGCGGTCTTTGCTGGTGCGATCAAAATGGAAACCTATGACTTGGCCTTTGGGTCCGATGCAGGCTGTCCACGTCTTGCCTGCATCACGTGATAACCGGCATTTTCCGCTGCGTGTGCCAACGAGCATAACATCCGGTTCCGTCGGGCTGATAGCGATTTCACCATAGAGCGACTCCCTGAGATTACCAATGGGTGTAAATGTCCTGCCACGGTCACGGCTGACCCGTAGCCTCCCGCCTGATGAAGCGTAAATAATGTTCGGATTGGACGGATGAAAGCCCGGCCGGCATCTTGTATCACTTCTGAGTTGTGCAGGGTTGATCATGCGCCAGTTGCGGCCGCCGTCCTCGGAGATATACGCTGCGCTCATATCACAGTTGAGCATCATA
>JAUWLI010000026.1 GCA_030613765.1 Phycisphaerae bacterium | reverse complement strand
TCAATCGATAATGGTAATCCGATGTAAGGCAGATGAACACGAATCTGGTGTGTTCGCCCGGTTATAGGCATAACAGCCAATAGCGAAACAGCACCGAAATCAGCAAGCAGTTTCCAAATAGTTACAGCCTCTTTGCCTTTCTTGCGGCCGATGCACATAAGACTCGCCTTCTTACGACTCTGAACTAAAGGCGCATCGATTCTGTCTTGCTTACCCGGCACTACCCCGGTTACGAGAGCCAGGTATGTCTTTTTGACAAGTCTACTCCTAAAATAACCTGTGAAGCGGGTCTGCGCCTCAATGTTCTTGGCAAAAATCATAACGCCTGAGGTGGCTTTGTCCAGCCGATGCACCAGCCGCAGCTCGCTGTATATGTGCTGACCTAACTGCTCACCGAGTATATCGGCAAGTTTTGGGGCACCGCTGCGGTCCTTGGTAACCGATATCCCGCTCGGCTTATTGACAACGACAATATCGTTGTCCTGATATATTATTTCGATTGGTGTTTTTGCTATCTTACCTTCCTTGGCCAATAAAAACGCTAAGGCTGTTCTTAAATGAGTATATCTACTCTTTTTGCTAAGATTCTACGGATTAGCAACGCCGGGCGAAGGTGTAGCCGCTTCCCAATTGGCTACGTCATTGCCATAATCAGTCGACACCTTACGCGAAAGAGATTTGCCAAGCCCATCCGCCTCTCTCGGCCAGTAATCCACGTTGCCGGGACAATCCTCAGGATGTAAACCGTCACTATAATTCACCCTGTCAATACGGATATAATAACGCGTGAGAGACTCATCAATATCACCGGGCATACTAATCTCCAATTTCTCTCCGTCGTCGTTTAGCCAGCCGTTATAACCACCGAGAACCTGAACGCCGGACGGCATACCGCCATACCTTATTGTAAAGGCTGTCAGGTCCTTGGCCAGTATTAGATAACCATAAGCCTGTATCGTAACAACCGGACCGGATGAGAAGGTATAATCAATAGCATCGGTGAACTTCCATGGTGTGGATTTGTCATAGCGGTATAATGTCACCATCGCTCCGGTAATGTTGTGCAGCTCGATATATTCCTCATTGGGGTCATTCAGGTTGCCGGATTGCGGATTGTACATAATCTCGTTGATAACAACGGGCCCGACCTTTGGATAAGCATTATTCACATCCGGGGTATTATAGTCCATCGCCACAAAGTTGAAATTACCGGTACTGCTCTTGTAGTAACGGCCAATCGAAACGTTGGTCTGCGAAGCTCCAAAATCCTCCACTTCGCGGTAGCCGGTCAACATGCCATTCGGATCCAGGTGCGAAGACAGGCACGCCTTCTCACCATTCTCACTTAAGCCAAAAGGTACGAGACAGCCGGGATCACCCGGATTGTTGAAATCTGTGTCCTGATAGAAAACCAAATAATTGTTTGAAGCAATCGTTGTCCCATCAGCAATCCTGTATTTCATCAAGTTCGGTTCACTTTTGTCGTTGTCACTGAGGAACCAGCCACCGATGTTAATAGATTCATCGGTGGTATTGTACAGCTCAATCCAGTCCGGGCCGGCATTCGAATGCGCCATCAATTCGTTGATTACTATTGCACCGGGATTGGGGAGAATACCGCTATCGTCCCATCCGGGTGAGCCGTTGCGGTATACGCTTGCACGCCAGGAGCTTTTCCGACTCCAGAGTCCCATTGGCTTGACTATATCCTTAAATTCACTTTCGCTAAGAGCCCGATTGTAGATGCGAACATCGTCAATTAAGCCGGTGTAATAGAGCGGAGAAACAGGTTCGAAGCCAATATGAGCATTGCTATTAACCCCTAAAAAACCAGTCGAAGTAGCACTGTCTTTCAGTTGGCCGTTAATGTACAGCTTCAGGTTGGAACCATCATTGGTTCCGGCAACATGATACCATTGGCCTGCACTAATTATTTCGAGTGAAATCGCTTCGACAAAAGCAGCACCTACAACAACATAAAATGCAGGCCTACCACTGGCAACATAGAAATAGTAGCCATTACCTCCTGCATTCTGAGTCAGTATAGGATTCCATATTCCTGCGAACTCGCTCGTGCGTATCCATGCTTGCGCAGTTAAAGTATTCCCCATTAAAGGAACAATGGGAGAAACAGCAACATAATCGCCGACACCGTCAAAGCTTAAAGCCCCATTAATTCGACCGGCTACCCATGTTGGATCTCCATTTAGGCTCCCGTTGTTAATACCGGCGCTGTCTATCGCGGTGCCGCCGGAGGCATCGTCAAACTTCCAGTGCGCGAACAGTCCTTTTTCGGGTCCATATAGCGTGCTGTCAGTGGTATCTATCATAGTTAGCGAGAAACCGTCACCATCGGTGATTGGATACCAGCTGTCTTTGTACTCAAACTCTGCAATCGTTCCATTCCAGAAATCTACCAGCTTTACATTTTCGCCGTTGTTTTCAAGACTGTTCTGTACGTTATCTTTGTATTCGCCGGCAATTATATTAGATAAACCCGTACCATATCGCGACTCGAAAGCACTCCTATTCCTGACCACAAGGACAAAATCGTAGGGGTCAAGGCTGGTAATGCTGCTGTCGTTGAAATCAAATGTAATGCCATCTACAAAAGAAACATAAGTCAAATCGATGGTGTTCGGTCCTATATTCTTCAATTCAATGAATTCAAAATCGTCATTGTTATTGGGGTCACCCGGGGCTGGCGGGATCGGATTATACATCAATTCGGTTATGCGCAAATCATTCAGGATGAGGGCAGACGTCGGTGCGCCTGCTATAAACTGGATATAGTTGGACCAGTGGCTACACCGGCCTGTATTGTCCTTCATCCTCACACGTACGCGGTATGCATGACCGACCTCGACCACACTTGCGGGAATCTTGATGGTACTGTTAAAGTCTGTTATCTCCCCACTGTCCCAGACTGTTTCAATTTCATATTTACTCCGCTTTGTTGGATCGTAAGCTGGGGATGTAGTGTCGGTAACCTCAGCTATCCGCCATTTCATCGCGGCGAAAGTGCCACTGCCCTGCGGGTCACTGAATGCAGTCGTCTCGAACGTTAGAGCGTTGATGGGATAATCAGAAGGACCGGTCGCAGTCACCGTGGGTGTATATGGCATGCTGGCATCCTCGAAGTATGTATCGAATTCCCGGTAGGCGCCCGGTTTGACATAGTCCTTCATGATTTGGACCATACCCCGAAAATCCTTAGTTGCCGCCTGCTGGTAGAAACGACCATGACCGGCCTTGCTGAGATTGACATAGTGTGGATAACCCGTGTTGATCATGAGCGGATTATAATCCCACATCGCCCTGTCCGCATCCACGATTGTAGGTCCGCTGACGGGATCAATGATCGCAGCCAAGTCATCAAGCAGCTTGTCCATCTGCTCGGAGTTGTACAGAAGGTCGTGAAATTCCCGGAGGCGATTATGATATTCAAGATAAATAGCTGAATGCGAGAATATCGCACCCTCATTCTTGAAGGTATCTTCCCCATTGCCGTACATGTTGTTGGCCCAGCAAAGATCGACATCCCAGGGCAGCATATACCAGATATTAGTCTCTGGATTGAGATAGAAGAACCAGTTTTTACCGTAGCCGATGTCGCCGTGGTGAACGCCCTCGACAACTGCGCGGTAGCCGTAATAACTCTCGAGGTTGACGTTATCCCGCCACCATTGCTCATTCGGGTTCGGGTCGTAGTAATAGCCCGATTTGAACGCGTCGAAGTCCGACTTGTCAGTTACAGCGGTTGGGCCTTGGTTGTTCAACTCTCCATTATGGCCTTCGATCTTGTAAAGGTTACCGTCGGGTAGATAGTGCTCATCCAAAAACCGTCCATCCATCTGCTCAATGACCATATAAAGCCCCCAGAAGTCACCGTCGTACTGCGTCGGTCCGGATTCAACCGCTTCGTCAATTATGCGGTAGTGTACCCAGTGCGTTTTGGGCGCCTCCACACCCATGAGGTTGAACGGCAAAAATGAAGCTGCCTCGATTATGCCCTGCTCTCCTCGGTGCAGGTAGTTACCCTGCTGGATACACGCAGAGAAATTGAGCTTGTCCCACGTCGTATCATATTTTTTGCCGTAGTCATCCCATGCCTGGAAGAAATGACCACGGTTGAAGTCGAACTTCCACATGTTCTTGCCCATCGAGTATCGCCAAACCCCACCCCTTGCCCGGTAGCGGATGTGGTCGTAAACTTCGTCATCATAGACCAGTGTGCCCTTCCATTTATACAGATCGCCCCCGTACTTATCAATCCACGTGGAGTGCTCGACCGAATCCTTTTTGCTGATGAGGTGGTAGACCGGGATCCTGGTCAAAACAGAAGGACTGTAATCGACAACTTGGTTCTTAACTGGGTCAGTACTGTCTGGATCAATCGCTCCGCTCCAACCCGGTACGCCATCATAGACAAAGTAAGCGAAGTTCGGCTGGGGATCATGTGCGTATGGACCGGTGATACTCAGGTCAGTATTGTCTGTTGCCGTGATACGATACCGCACAAGCAAGCGATGAGTATGAAGAGAGTCGGGAATCACGACTGTATATATATCGTCGCCCGCTTCTTCATCACTCCCAATGCCATCGTCGGTCATCGGCAAGTTATAGTCGGTCCAGTTGGTTTCATATTCCGGGTCAGTCAACTCGATATAACTGCCCGGATAGACAAGTTGATAGGATAGAATGACTGACTTCACACCGTCAGGATCCGTTACTTTTACTGTAATCTTGACATCGTCGCTGCTTCGGGGCTGCATGGGACGGTGTTTAACCTGCCGCATCTGCGGCGGAATATTGGCAGAGTAAGTGGTGTTTCGCTGACCTGGCGTAGGGCTGGCTGACGACGAGGACGGCCTTTCGACCAACCGAACATCGAGGAAGCAGTCGGAAGAGCTGCCGAGCGAAGAATTGAACAGTTGGATGGCCAGGACATTTTCGGTCTCGAGATAACCGGAAGGATGTGGCAGGGTAAACTCGTTCCATTCGAGGTCTTCGCGTGCTGGGCCGGCCGTTGCGTCAAATGGCAGATTGGGATCCGACACGTTGTCTCCCTTCACAAACTTGCCATTAATCCAGGCATTCCAGCCATCATCGTAAATTGTATCAAGCCAAAGGTAATTAATGGAACCCGGATTGTTCACATCAAACTTCTTTCGCAGAAATACCGATGTATATCCACCTTGCATATCGTTCAAGTTGGTTACAATGAAGCCTTCACCATAGCCTATGGGTAGCTGACCTGTTGACCAGGATAAGTCATCGAAATCAAACTGTCGCCAGGCAGACATCGGCGATGAGGCCTCCGATAATCCCTTGAAGTAGCTCCATGTACCACCAGCGGACAGGATTGTCTTCGGCGGAGCAATTGCCTCTGGCTCGCTCGGTCGCCAACTGCCTCCAAGGTCGTTATCCAGCGCAGGATTAACCAGTTCGATAGAGTAGCCCGGTGGATCACCGACAATCGGCCAGGGGAAGCGGCGTCTGTAATCAACCTCGTCTATACTAAAACCTTGGGCGTTTCGCAGTTCAAGCTTTTCACCATCATTTTCGAGCCTGCCAAAAAACGGGCCGAAGATCAAACTCGATGACGTACCGAATTTAGTCTGAACCGCATCCGGATCCTGCGCGACGATTAAATAGCCGCCTGCTGGCAGTATCGAGCTGGGTGGGAATTGATACGAAATACCTTCTGAAAAGTACCAGCCGGAAATATTAGCATCCACCGTCCCTGAATTATGAAGCTCGACAAATTCGACTAATTCTGTCTTGACATCGGGGTCATAGTGAATCTCGTTGATGACTACCTTGGGTCCTTGGTGCCAGTTTTGTGCTAACAGTGCGAGGTCGGCCATATTTACGCCATCGACGCCATTCAGGTTGGCTGAGCAACCAGGTGCCAGACAAACTGGGTCCAACCACTGCCAGGCAAAAATACGCAGGTCTTTGAGATCAACCCTCTGGTCATCATTCAAATCGCCTGCGAGTTGAAGCTGGGCATAACTTGGACAAGACAAGGATGCTATTAATACCAGTGATAAAAACGGGATTTTCATAGTTCTGAGCATCTTCTGTCTGACTCTTCTCCGATGTTAATTAGATATAAACCGCTGACCACGGTTTTATCTTTGTGGGTTCCCATTTTACATGTGCCTGCGCAACCACAGGTGCTCTTTTTGCAAGCTGGTGTTACTGTAGCTTATGGGCCTTATACAACCAAAATCGTAAAAATGACTTAATTTCATTATAACATATAGAGCGACTGAGTCAATCCCTTTTTAAACGCCAACGTTGCTCTATGGGCGGATACACACACGAACAACTACTCTCTGGATTTCGCTGTCAGCGTGCAGGCGGCAAGTAATCCACGCATCACGTCCGTTACAGTGATTATTCCTTGAATCTTTTGTTCTTCATCAACTACTGGAAGGCAGCTTATCTTTTTCTCGTCAAGCATTTTTATAGCTTCGTAGAAGCTGCAGCTGGGCAAAACATGAAATACGTGACTGCTCATGACGCGACTTAGGGGTAGTTCAAGACTTGGGTCCTCTGGATCAACGTCAAATAGGCGGGACCTAAATACCTTTGACTGTTTCTGGTGTTGCCTGCTAAGTATGGGAAGATGACGGAGAATATCACGATCGGAGATGATACCCAGTAATTTCATCTCCTTGTCCACCACCGGCACGTGTCTGAATCGTCCTTTTTGCATGACCTTCATTGCCTCAGCCAGCTTGTCCTGCTCTGACAGACAAACCACCTGCTCGGTCATGATGTCTTCGACCTTTCTCAGAATTGATGCCAGCGCTGCCGACACATCGTCCGAGCCGCCGGCGAGAAGGTCAACGAGACGTCGGTTCTTTCCCACACTGCCTGAGTTGATGTATAGCTGGCGTATCGCATCGAGCCTTACAAAGAGCTTAATAAAATCTGCTGTTGTGACAATGCCTACTATGTCATCCTTAATAAGAACAGGAAGCATATCAATGTGATTATCCACCATGATGGTAATCATCTCCGGTATCTCTATCTCAGGTGATACGCATATGGGATTTCTCGTGACGATGCGTCCCAATTGTTGACGTATTGATTTTATATCTGCTTCAACCTCGCCAACTTTTCCGAGGTATGGCGAAATCTGTCGGAACACATCTCTTTGTGAAACGACACCCACAAAGTAGGGTTTTTCGCTTTCCTCGGTTAGAACGTCCATTACAGGTATATGCCGGATGTTGTTGTTGTCCATAAACTCAAGACATGTATCTATGGTATCGTCCAGAGTAAGGGTCTTGACGTTAAAAGTCATGATGTCCTCGGCAGTGCGTATGGACTGAAAAATGACATCTTTACCGTCCCGCATGTCATCTATCAGGTCGATTAACCTATATTGTATGTTTATCATACCGTATCCTTCGTGTGCTTGACTTAGCTACGGTCCTTTACAGACCGGCATAATAACGTCCCATATGAAAAAGCGGACGTAGTCTAACCACATTACCATTTTTACTATCGGTGAACTTTATCGACAGATTTAATGAAATCCGGACTGGATACTGTTCCTGAAAATCGTATGATTGGATTGTCCTGAACTTGCTGACTTTTAAGCTAACAGTTGACAGTCCTTAATATCCGGTCCAAAGGTATAGTAACTGTGGGGTACTAAGCTCGTACAGCATAGCTCTGTCGAACTGCAGGATATTTTTTTTGCTTCGTAAAGACAAAAAGCCGGCCAATGAAAACGGCCTTCGATATTCGACTACCTGGGCTTTATCAATCTGCGCCATTTTCTTAACCATCTCTATTGCGTCGTCCAGATAGCCAACGTCATCTATTAACTTTTGCTTTAGCGCTTCCTTGGCGCCATAAATACCGCCGTCTGCCACTTCTTTGACTTCGCTTACATCAAGAGATGGCCTTCCTTCAGCAACAACCTCGACGAACCTTTCATAGGCGGGATTAATCAGCCTCTCCTGTACATATTGCCGCTGTTCTTCTTCAAACGGCTTGAACATGCTAAGCCAGGTTTTTTTTGACCCTGAAGCAATAATGACAGGCTGGATACCAAGCTTTTCCTCCATCAATTGTTGTAAAACAAAGTGTCCGAATATGACTCCAATCGAGCCGGTAATCGTTGTTTGCTCTGCTATAATTTTATCGCAGGCAACTGAAGCATAGTAACCACCCGAAGCAGCCATCCCCTGCATAAATGCGACGACCGGCTTACCTGCTTCATCCCGGTACTTGCGGATTTCATTATAGATTTGGTCACTGCCGGAAATCGTTCCGCCCGGCGAATTAACACTAATGATTAATCCCTTCACTCGTTTGTCCTGCCGGGCCCGTTTTAGTTGTTTCTGTATACTTTTAGCTTGCAGTCCGTCTATTATGCCCTCAATTTTAATTATCACAATTTTGTTTCTACGCGAACCGGATTGTATAAGTTCCTCAATATGAGTATCCCGCTGCCCTGTCGCAAAGACCGTAACTACGGCGATTAGCATAAAAACTAATGCGATATTTACCAGAATCGACAGTGCTAAAATAATCCCGATGAAGATTCTCCACCCGGCCCCCGTTCTCGCAGGTTTTGATGCCGACTCGGTTACAGCCTTGCCGGGGATGGGCTCGGTTTGATTATTATTCTGCTCAAAATCCATAATGAATCCTTTCAGAAAGTTAACTCAGACATTGTAGAACCAATAATCTCGATTGTCAATCCACATATATTGGATACATTATTGTGTTGTATTGCCGATTGCCCGATTCTGTCATTCCCACTCCAACTCGACTTTTTGCCTCTGAAATTGGCTTTGTTCCGGCTTCGCCAGAGGCTACGCCGCGACAAGTTGGGTTTGTTTCCGGCTTCGCCAGAGGCTACGACGCGATAAATTGGGTTCATTTGGGTTCGTTTTGGCATTTTATTGGCTTTAATTGGGTTTGAATTGGCTTTGATTGGCTTTGAATTGGCTTTGTTTTCCCAATTGACCAAGTGTCCATTTGTTCATAATTCTTTGTTAATACTTTATTTACGTTCAACTTGACTTTTCGGAAATTGGCTTTGTTTTGCATAAAAAGGTTGATTTGTAAAGAATCCACGACATTTGTAGTATATCCTCTACAGTTGTAGAGCGCCTTACAGGGACGTAAGTCGTTTATTAATCGCAGATTACGCTGATTAAACGGATTTATTGCCACAAAGACACAAAGGCACGAATTTTTAACCGCGGAGAACGCAGAGATCGCGGAGGTTTTTGGCCGGCTAAATAAGTGTTTATTTGTCATTAATACACCCTTTAGGACTGACGATTGACGATAGACGATAGACGATAGAAGAAAGTTGGCAGAAGTTCGTATAGTGTATAGCATCTGGTATCTTCCTTCGACTCCGCTCAGGATAAACTCAGAAGCGTTAATCGACGTTTGAGGCCAAAAAGGCCCGATTCCTTACTTTTAACTTCCCAATTTTACATTCTCAATTTTCAATTGTCGTTTGTATTATACCAAACTATTTCGGAATGTTCAATAATAATCGAACTTTTTTAAAAAAAATAGCCACTAAGACACACAGACACGAAGACATAAAGAAAAAATTAGACGCGGATTGCGCAGATTAACGCAGATTTTCCAGAAGCTGGCGAAAAATGTGTTTTATTGGCCACGAAAATGCACAAAATGCACAAAAATCCCAGTGAGATAAAGCTTCGCTATCTCACGGAGCAGGCAGATATCCAAACATAAGACAACAAAAAAATGACAAAAAAAGTGCTTTTTTGCCCGCCTCCTGCCAGAGAGCATATCGCCGCTTTTATCAAGACCTCGCCGATGTACAGAGCTAATACTGGTCTTGATGAAGTTTCACTGACAAGTTTGTAACTAGTAAAAGACTATTTTATCCAGTTTTCTGCAAATTTGGCAAAGTCCACAAGATTCACAATTCCGTCACCGTTCAGGTCTTCGGGAATCCTGTCGCCGTCTGTCCCGCTTCGTTCGGACCTTAGATAGACAGAGCCGTTGTTGGCCCCGGCCACATCACCGTCGACATATAAAATACTCGGGCATTAGAATTCGTAGACGCCCATATCGACGGTGTCGCCCGCAATGCGTGGATTACCGTCAAAGTCGGTTAGCGACGACAGTGGAACGGTCGAGTTATCGCCGACGTTTATACAGGGCGAACCTTGATGCAGATGGTAGTCTCCATCAATCCATACTCCGTTCGCGTCCCGGTAACCGGGTTGAACAAACCACGGATCAGCGTTGATGTTGCCTATACCTCCTAAGTTTCTGGGCCAGCCCTGAATGCAGCAATAGTTGACATCAGGGAAACCACCATGAATTTGAGCCGATTCATCTAAACCACCATTATCACTGTTGGCCCATAATATACAGTTACTTAGAATCGGTCTGCTGTTATTGTTAGCTAAACCGCCACCCCAGCGGATTGCAGAATTGCTGCTGAACGTACAGTTAATCAATGTTGGATTACTGCTACTATTCTCATTGTGCACTCCGGCGCCGTACTGTGCCTGATTTGCGATAATCAGACAATTCAAAACAGTGGGACTGCTTGTGTGGTTACGGATCGCCCCGCCAAATCTGGTCGCAGTATTACTAATGAAAATACACCAGGTAAAAATCGGCCTGCTTCCAATATTCTCATTGTGTATTGCTCCACCGTATTGGGCTTTGTTAGCAATAAACAAACAATCAAGGATATTCGGGCTGCTATTGTGGTTGCGAATTCCACCTCCGTTTATAATCGCTAAATTTTCCTTGAAAGTACACCTAATCAGAGTGGGATTGCTGTTCCTCTCGTTTCCCATCCCAGCGCCCCACCTCGCCGAGTTACGGCTGAACGTACAGTTTGAAATCGTAGGATCGCTCGAATTACAATAAACACCACCGCCGAAGGATGCATACCCCTCGGTAATAGTCAATCCCATTATCATTGAACCGGGACCCTCGTTGTTATGAAAATAGAATCCTCGATGTTGTTCATCTTCGGTCCCATTGCAATCGATTATGGTGCCAGCTATAATATCAGGATCATTTGGGTCAATACTGTTTACTGTGATAGCTTTGCCCTTAAAATCAATATCGCGGTTGCCATCGCCGGTATATGTACCGGGATTGACTACGATGATATCGCCATGACTCGAATTGTCTATAGCATCCTGAATGTTACTGAAATCCGCCGGTGCATCATCATCGACATAGACGGTTCGCCCGCCGGCTATGGTCACCATCCCTAACAAAAACACTGCTATTATCGAGCATGCGCTAAGATTTGTTCTATTTGTCATTTTTCTGCCCTCCTGAAAATGTCTCATTTTCCGCTTTTTTGTGCATTATTCAGCCTCGCTGCTCTTACGGCTATTCAAAGGAAGTGCTAAAAGAGACGAATTTTAGCCATCATCCTCTCTGGATAGCCAAAAAACATATATAAACAATATACCAGTTTTTCCTGATATTACAAGACAAAAGTCTGATTTAGATCAGCTTTTTGAAATGCCCTTTTGCGTTCCGGACATACTCAATAAGCTGTGGGGCTTGAATGGTGGCCCCGTTAGAAATCTCTGTTCTTGTAGGACGTTGCCCATGCATGTAATTTCTAACGGGGTGAATTTGTCCTTTCCAGAGCCAATGGATGATTTTTTCTATGCTGTTATCATCTAATTTACGCCAATCGCCAAGGCATAAATTAATGGGCAGACTATACTCTTTTGCATTTTCCAGCAGCACAGCGATACCGGCCATCGCGCCTATAGCCATATTCTTCGGCTCTATACCATATTCCAATGCCAGAGTCATCGTGCCGAATATCCTGCCGTTGATTGAGAGCTTGCGGACGGCATCCCGGCCGGCCCGTGCAACTGTATCGGCCAGGTACGGATTGGTTATACGTTCGAGCAGGTCCTCTGCATAGCGCCTTATGCCTGCCTCGGTAAAAAGTTCATCTCCCAAGTGAGCGTGTTTTTTTACAAGGGCGGCGCCGCATTCATTTAAAAAAGCCGATCTTGCAATTTGCATAACGGCCTCGTCGGCCTTGAACTCGCTCATCAATGTTACGCCGCGAGCTTCGCCGATGAAGCCGAGCAGGGTATGTATGGCATTATGGCCGAACAGTTTTGCTTCCTCGAAGGGCAACAGGTCGTCCTTTTCAATAAAGACCTCAATGCCGGGTTTGAAGTCGGCAATCTGCGTTCGGCTTACAAGGATTCGATTGAATTCTTCGACCAGAAATGCCCTGTTAATAGCCGGCGTTATGGTTTTTAGTTTGCGCTTTATGATTTCGTCTTCGGTTGTAACCACTCGGCTCATCTTGCCGACCACGGTATTTAGAAACTGTACTCGTTTTTGTGATAGTGTTCCAATTTTGTCGGCAACGGTCCGTTCAAGTATCTGGGCCGCGTGATTGTTATTTTCCGCCGTGTAAATTATCGCTGCCTGAGCTTTGCTGTTCTTTAAGCCCTCAGCTATCAATGAGGCGACACTGTTGCCAGCGCCAGATTCATAGAAATCCACAGAGGGAAGGCACGTAGCTATTTCCGTGGACTCGGCCAAGACTTTAAGAAGCGTTTGTTTGTCCCCTGAAACATTGGGATTAAGCAGAACAACGTTGTTAACTTTTATCACTTCGATGCCATCGCTTTTCGCAACGTTGATATAATACGTTCCTTTATTAGCCCTGACTGCGTTGACTAATTCGGGATCTACTTCGGCAATAACAATTCGCGTAAAGTTGCCGCTTTGAAATGCCTCTTTGGCGAACAGCCCGCCCTGGATTGGCCCAAATCCAAACCCGACAAATTGATGTTCAACCATGATTATTGACCCGCAGCTTTTAGAAAGCGTTTGATTTGCTCTTTGTCCGTCAAAATCGTCATTTCGAGGTCATACGTTCTGCTCTTTCCCGGCGCGAGCTGAATCAGCTTTTTCTGTTCTCTGGCTTTGTTCCGGCCGATTGGCGGATTGGTTCCCGGCTCCAGTGCAGTAACATATTCACCAAACCCCCAGTGCTGCCAGTTAGCAAGGCAGGGTAATTGTCTCTTTTTATATCTCATCACAAGTGCAAAGCCAAGCCGTCGATTATAAAGACCTGCGGTGCAGACGCCCTTTTTGTCGGCCCGCACATCGATAAAGCCGCAGGCTTCCCCGCCGCCTCGGTGACTATCGCGGGGCTTCTGGCATTTTCGGAAATTATGTTTGCTGTTGAATATGGCATTATCCATGTCCAAACCACGCGACACACATTTGCCTTTCCATACAATCTGCGTGCCTTCATCAACCAGGGGCCATCCATAGTTACAATGATACAAAATCATATGCGGCGTAGGCGTATTACCGAGGTTTGTCACCACATCGTGAATTCTGATTGTCGGCTCACCGATAGTGCTCGATATAGTACGTTTCAACTCCAGGTTCGGCCCAAACACGCGAGACTCTTTCACAACCGCTGTAATACTGATCTGGGGCTTTGCTGCCATCAGGTTTGGCTGCACAATGGATTCGACCTCAGCCGGGATATTGCTGACTCGGCCGTGTAGACCCCGTTCGTCGAAACCCTCACCTTCGGGCCCGCCGACATGCGTAAGCCCACAGGTTGTCAATAAACCACCGCCGAATGAATAGAGCCACTCCAGCCCGCGATTGGCATCAGGCCGCGGGGCAGTCACACCGGCGTGGCTTAACCACGCCAGACTGTGTTGATTGTAAAAGACGTCAACAATATCCAGCCCCCTGTCGATAATCACTTTATACCGAAGACCGGAGCCCGTGTTGACCCATGCGATTCGGGTCCCCTTGCCGAGCCCGTTATCCAAGACAGAGGTTTCAATACCTCCAATTTGAGAATGGTTAATAACTTTGTTCTGCCAGGGGGTTTTGCGATTGGTTTTGGCCATTTGTATCTCCTCGTCTTTTACAGCTTAATTAATCCAAGGCGTTTTGCAGCGCTTCGAAACTATCATATTTAACGCTGCTGCGGACTACTTTTAACATTTTTTCATACGGCTTGATTCCGCCGTATCTATCATCAAGAGGCGCTTTTATGAAAAGTGACGCAAACAGATTACCCATCTGTACTGCTTCATCAAAGTTTACAGTGCCCTTCCTGAATTCATCAAGATGGGAGGCAATATATGTAAGAAGACCCGCCCTGAACGAGTCCCCAGCTCCAACCAGATCAATCACCTCCCCTACCATGAACTGCGACTCGATTTTGTTCGGCCCGTTAACAGTTCCATCAGGACAGATATGTTTTTCGTAGGCGCCATTACTAACTGTAACGCCAAACAGTTTTGTTCTGTTTTTGGCTTTCCAGAATCTTTCCGTTAAAAAGTCCAGAAAGTGCACATTGTTTTCATGTTCTTCAAAGTCGCTCCAGGTGCGTCCCGAAGCCAGTGTATTTTCAATCAGCTTGGCTTCATCGCAGGATGTAAAGAACAAATCAACTTCCGGTAAAAGCGGTTCCAACAGCCAGTATCGCTCTATCGACTTACCCGACTTTATCAACTCATGAGGATTGGCTGTTAAAGTGTGGCAGTCGACAATGGTGACAGCGCCCTGGCCGCGACACCATTTGATAAATTCAGCCAGGTCCCGCCCCCCATTTGCGTCGCCTCTGTCGGAGAGGCCGGAGTACATATAATAAACTATATTTGGATTTAATCGCTCAACAGCTCCTTTGAATATCTCGAAGTCAAAATCGTCGTTGGCACTGGGAAAGTACGCTATCCCGCCCCTGTCATCTCCTGTAGTACTATGAATGAAGGTGGTTCCTGTAGGTAGAGTCGGGTGAATGTGGGTCTGCGACATGTCGATACCATTCGCGGTCATCAGGTCATAAAAAAAACTTCCCTGTGCGTCCAGGCCGTCGTAATCTCCCTTGCCAAGGTTGACCCCTAAAGCAACTTTCAACCCCGTCCTTGCTATCAGTGGCGCCGAATTGCCTGGGCCACCCGCCGTTGCGAAACCGTCCTCAATCCATTCTCTAACCTTTTCCTGGGAGTAGTTGGGAATATCTTCGAATTTGCACTTGGCCAATCCTCCTTTGCCCACCAGTTCATCAGCAAAGTCAAAATCATCACTTCGTAAATCCGCAACCGCCGTATTCAGAACCAATACATCTACAGCCATTTTTTCCTCAAACTCGAATATCAAATGTTATTATTTGCCCATCAGATGGTCAATTATCAACATATCCAACTCTTCGTAATCCCGCTTTTGGACCAGATTCTTGACCTTGTTTTTATCAAGACTTCGAACAAGCTCAACCATTCGCAGAAAAATTGACCTGCTGTTGGACAGATGTTTCGTGGCGACTTCCTGCTTTTGGGTCCGCATCGCTTTCACGTCCAGTCCCACAAACTGTCCGTCCCTGCCGTAATCGTGTTCATCCAGTATCCTTACCTGGTTGAAGGCCCTGCGCAAATCAACAGCACCGAAGGCCTTATCCTCATCGAATTTCAGGCCGTTCTGGTCGTTGAGGTGCACGCTGAACAGCTTATTGTATGCAAGTGCAAATCCCATCTCATCCGAAGGATCCAGCCCAGCCAATATAACATGAGCGGTTTCGATATTGACTCCAACACGGTCGGGAAAGTCCGTAAGATAGCCGATAGCAACGGCGTGGCCGGTCGTCGGGATATAGGTTTGGTCCATCGGCTCATTTGGCTTCGGCTCAATGGCAATCCTGACTTCCGTGTTGTAGTGAAGCATATCGTTGAGTGCCTCTGCGATTTGA
>JAUWLI010000069.1 GCA_030613765.1 Phycisphaerae bacterium | reverse complement strand
ACTATTCTGAGTGGTGATCTGGCCGGCAACGACGTTGAGATTGCCGAACCGCGTGACTTATTTGAACATCCCAGCCGAGCCGAAAACAGCTTCCACATAGTAACCGGCAGTGATATTGACGAAACAGCCGTCCTTGACGGCTTCACCATTACGGCCGGAAATGCTAACGGTTATTATCCGGATTACCTTGGCGGAGGGATATATTTAGACTCCGGCAGCCCGACGGTGATAAACTGCACGTTCATCGGGAACTCGGCAGAACACGGCGGCGGGATGTACAACAACGAGAGCAATCCGAAGCTGACGAACTGCACGTTCACAGAAAACTCAGCAGAACGCGGCGGCGGGTTGTACAACAACAGTAGCAGCAGCGTAACATTGACAAGCTGCATCTTCAGCGGAAACATGGCGCAAATATATGGCGGCGGGATGTACAACGATCAGAGCTACCCAACGGTGACCAATTGTACTTTCACAGGTAACCTGGCACATGAGCAGGGCGGCGGAATAAACATATCGTGCGGCAAACCAATATTAATCAACTGCATTTTATGGGGTAACACCGCCCCCACCGGCTCACAGATTTCGGGGAACGGTACGGTCTTGTACAGCGATGTAGAAGGCGGCTGGCCGGGCAAAGGCAATATTGATGTCGAACCATACTTCGTTCAGCCGGGATATTGGGACATAAACATTCCACCATCACCACCACCACCTCCTCCTCCTCCGCCGCCGCTGCCGCCGCCTCCGCCGCCGCCAGGTCTGCCACTGTCTATATCGGCTGCTTCTTACACGAGTTACAACCCGTATTACATCTGGGTCGAGGGCGATTATCATCTTCTGCCTGATTCTCCTTGTATCGATGCCGGTGACCCGGATTATGCGGCCGGACCCAACGAGACGGATTTAGACGGCAAGCCTCGTGTTCTGGATGGAAACGGGGATGCTATCCCTGTGGTTGATATGGGCGCTTACGAGTCCATTCCGCTGACACCGTATGAAATCGCCGTTATAAAGGTTGAGAAGGCAATCTTCGAAAAGATGGAAACGCTAGAACAGATTGATGCGACGCTGGAGCAGGAGTGGACGGCCTACCAAGCCCTTGAGGAATTGCTCGAAAGCGGAGACTATGGTGATTTGAAAAAAAGCGATATCACCAAGGCAATGCAGCAGATTCATTCTTCTATACAGTTTCAGGAACTCTCGAGGAAGGCGATTCAGAGAAGCATCGAAAAGCTGCTATATTCGCTAAGTACACTGGGCTATGGGCCTCAACCGCCTGGCTCAAACTGGCCGCCCTACGTGACTATTACCAAGCCCCAGGATGGAGCCAGGTTCAGTCCCTCCCATACGATTGAAATCGAGGCCGATGTATTGGACTTTGACGGTTCGGTGGTTATGGTGGAATTCTTCGTCAACGGAAATAAAATCGCAGAAGATACCGACGGGACTGACGGTTGGACAACAAATTGGTCCGACGACACGGAGGGTAGCTACAGCCTTACGGCCACGGCCACCGACGACGAAGGAGCAGCGACGACCTCCTCGGCAGTGAAAATCATAGTGGTTGTTCTCCCCCCGCCGCCACCGCCGCCTCCACCTCCGGGGCCTCCGCCGCCACCGCCGCCGCCACCACCAACGTAAGGAGTTTCTGTGACAATCTAAAGGCTATGAGTGCGCGGGATTTCGCAAGGTATGTAAAAAGAATCCCCAGCGAAACCGGTGATTAAATAGAGGCCGCAATAAGTTGCGAGGCCGATATATTTCAGGCTTTCTTCATTCCCGTGGGTAGCTCTATTCCCACAGGTCCCTGAGCTTCCCTGAAATCGGTTATAATTTTAACGGCAGCCTGCGGTGCATCCAGAACGGTGAAGACATCCATGTCTTCGGGAGCAATATAGCCCTGGTCTTTTAGCATCTTTTGCTCCATCCAATTAACTAATCCTTCCCAGTACTCACTTCCCATGAGTATTACCGGGAAAGAGGCCTGCTTTAATGTCTGTATAAGTACGAGTGATTCGAAAAACTCGTCCATAGTTCCGTAGCCACCTGGGAAGACTATAAAACCATGGGCGTATTTCAGGAACATTACCTTACGACAGAAGAAGTACCTAAAATGCAGCGACAAATTCTGGTAGTCGTTTGGTACCTGCTCCATGGGCAGCTCGATATTGAGGCCGATGCTTTTACCGCCTACTTCAGCGGCCCCCTTATTTGCGGCCTCCATGATTCCGCCTCCGCCGCCGGTTATGACGGCAAAGTCGGCCTTTGCTATTTGTGAGGCGGTCTCCTGAGCAAGTTTATAATATGGTTCATCCGGCTTTGTCCTCGCTGAGCCAAAGAAAGAGACGGCAGGTCCAACCGTACCAAGCTCATCAAAACCCTCAACAAACTCAGCCATTACCCTGAATATCCGCCAGAGGTCTCTGACGGGAGTCTCAGCAATATCCATCATATCTGTTACCTCACATTTCGTATTTTGTATCCGGCCTGACAATCGGCGAGATATAAATGTCACCATAAATCGGGTTTGCCGGCCGCGGGACAATATTTTGAAATCGGACAATTGTCACAGTCAGGCTTACGTGCCTTACATATAGCTCGGCCATGCAGAATCAATGAGTGACTAAAGAGTGTCCATATTGTCTTTGGCAGTATTTCGGCTAAATCAAATTCCAACTTTACCGGGTCGCTGTTCGAGGAAAGATGCAACCTGCGTGAAAGGCGTATTACGTGTGTATCACAGGCAATTGCAGGCCTTCCGAAGGCATTTCCCAGTACTACATTTGCGGTCTTTCTGCCCACGCCGGGCAGGGTGACAAGGTCTTCCATGGTATCAGGGACACTCCCGTCGAACCGCTCGATTATCTCTTTGGAAGAATTTTTGATATTGAGGGCCTTATTGTGGTAAAAGCCTGTGCTTCTGATATCGGACTCGATTTCTTTAATGTCCGCCTTTGCCCAATCCTTGATTGATTTGTATTTTTTGAACACAACCCTGGTTACCATATTGACGCGAACATCAGTGCACTGGGCGGACAGGATTGTTGAAATCAGCATTTGAAAGGGATTTCTGAAGTTGAGCGCACTTTTGGCATTGGGGTATGACTTTCCCAAAATCGGCCAGATTTTCTTGACGCGCCCGGCCGCTTCGTTCTTATCCACTTTTATCTTCGGTTTTTTTGCAGTTTTTGTGGGCATAGTTACTTTTTGGAAGGAAGTTTTTCTAAAAGCTGTTTTAGTTTTTTGGCAAAAAATATCTCATTGAATCTGGCCGGCTTTTGTTCTCCGGGTATATACAATATGGTTACGGGCACGCCGGGTTCTTTATATTTGTTTTTCAAGTCAAGGGACGCTGGATAATTTTCAAGTGTGGTATCGGCTTTAATCACGAGAACATCTTTTTGTTCAATCAGGTTGGCAATGTCCTTGCGGCCGAATACAACCTTTTCAACCACTTCGCAGTTCCAGCACCAATCGGCGGTAAACTTAATCAGAACGGGTCTTGATTCGGCATTAGCGGTTTCTATTTCAGCAGCATCGTAGGGCTGCCATTGAATAAGCTCGGCCGCCGGTGCTGGTAAAAACGTCCATCCCGCGGTTACTGCCAAAACGATGGCTATGAATCTTATGAGCCACTTGCGTGATGGTTTTGTGTTGTATGTTACCCAACAACTCCACATCCACACACAGAAAGCAAGCACGACCGCAAAATATAACACAGATGTTCTTCGGACTTCGGGCAGTGCTGCAATAAGTTTTATCGCGATAATGAGCAAAACAAATCCAATTGCCTGCTTAAATATCTCCATCCATTGACCGGCTTTGGGGAGGCGGTTTAAGAGGCCGGGCATTGAGGTCAGTATTGCGTAGGGCAGGGCCATGCCGAGACCTATAGCCATTATAGCAAGTGTGCCCATGATTAAGTTCTGCGTCTGTGCCCAGGCAAATGATGCCGCCAATATCCCAAAGCTGCAAGGGGTGCTCAAAACGGCAGCCAACAAACCCATGCCTATAGCACCGGGATATCCTTTTCCGGAACCGGATTTAGTGGCAATTGAAGATGGAACGGCGAAGGTAAAAAGGCCGAACATAAATAGCGCCAGCACGACGAGCAAAAGCGCCATGCCGGCAACAAATGCTGGGTTTCGGAACTGGTCGCCCCACTGCAATACCGTTCCATAAACGAGTTGCAAAATGATATTCGCCCCGGCCAGGCACGCGAAGAAAAACAATATGCCAAGACAAAAGGCAAGGCCTAAGGCTGCCGATTGCTTTCTGCCCTGCTTTGCCTGCTCGACAAGGCGCATTACGATAAGAGGCAGAACGGGCCAGACACACGGCATAATATTGAGCGAAAGGCCTGCCAGAATCGCCAGGCCGAGAGCAAACCAGGCTGAATAAGCCGGCCCGGCAGGCGAAGTGCCTGCGTCGCCAGCCGATTCAAAAGTAATCTGTTTCCAGGAATCACGCTGACTCCAATCTATCTTTGTCCGCAGCATTATCCCTTCCCCTCCCTCAAAGGGCGGAAGGCAGATCTTACTGGTACAAGCTACGCCGGTGATTTTGACCTCAACATCAACCAGTTTAATTGCCTGGTCGGCATCTGACTTAGCTGTGACTGCTGCAATGGGAACAAAAACACTGAAGTTGCCGCTGTATACCTCAATACTCTTTTCAAAAGCTTTGTCAAAGAAAGTGCCCCACTTCGGAAATATAACCTCGCCGAACGTAAAAACATCGGACTTAGCTTCGAGCTTGAGGTTATATCCTGCAGGGGCGGTATCGCCGCTTGCATAATAGTGAAGGCCATCGGTGCCTTCGAATATAACCGCTATACCAGGGGTTTCGCCCATTCGAGCAGGCACCAGACGTGCGGAGGATACCTCATCTCCCGATCTTGCTATTTCAACTGAAGCGCCAATAATATTTGTTGAACCATTTGGGCTTGAAGAATTTGGTTCACCTGCAGTTTGAGCAATGGCACAGGTATTTAGCTCAACGAGGAATACTATCCATAATATGGCAAGAGCTTTTTTCCTCATAGAAACCCCAAAATAATATAAAAACAAAAGGAAAAAATAAAAGTGCGGATAGTTCTATTCTTTAACTCTTATTTTTTGAATTCTCTTCGTTCTTTGCCTGCTCAGCGGCCAACAAATCAGAGACAGTAGGCTTGTCCAACCGGCCGCCTTTCAAAATCACATCGACATCTTCAGCGTCAAGAGTTTCGTATTTGAGCAGGGCTTTTGCTATTCGGTCAAGCTTGTCTTTGTTTGATTCTATCAGTTCTTTCGCTTTTTTATAAGCCTGGTCGGTAATCCTTTTTACTTCCGTATCGATGGTCTCGGCGGTCTTCTCAGAGTACTCTTTCTCTCCGGGCATGACATATATCATGTCCTTAAGTCCCGAATCCGGCCCGTAACTAATAAGGCCAAGCTCATCCGACATACCCCAGGTCAAAATCATCTGTTTTGCGATCTTGGTGGCCTGCTGAATGTCCGACTGGGCACCGCTGGATATGTCATCACAGAACATTTCTTCCGCGATTCGGCCTCCGAAACAGACCTGCAAAAGTGCCATGCAGTATCTTTTTGTAAACATGGTCCTGTCTTTTTCGGGCAGTGCAAAAGTAGCTCCCCCCATCGGACCGCGTGGAATGATACTTACCTTGTGCAATGGGTCGGCATCTTTGAGCATAGATTGAACGAGGGTATGACCGGCTTCGTGATAAGCGGTAATTTTCTTTTCATTCTGGTCGATGACCCTGCTCTTTCTTGCTCTTCCCCATCTGACCTTGTCTCGTGCCTCTTCCAGATCGGCCATCTCGACATTGTCTTTATTTGCCATAGTTGCCGCCAGCGCTGCTTCGTTAATAATAGCAGCAAGGTCAGCTCCTGAAAACATAGGAGTTCCGCGTGCGAGTCTTTCGAGATTGGCATCGGGCCCCATTTTTACATTCTTTGCGTGTACCTTGAGGATATCAACACGTCCTTTCAAATCGGGGAGGGGCACAATAATCTGCCTGTCAAATCTTCCCGGCCGAGTCAACGCATTGTCTAAAATATCAGAGCGGTTGGTCGCAGCCACCACTATCACCTGGTCATTGGTATCAAAACCGTCCATCTCGACCAAAATGGCATTGAGGGTTTGCTCACGCTCATCGTGACCGCCTCCGACAAAACCGGCACCACGTTTGCGTCCAATGGCATCAACCTCATCGAGGAAGATGATACATGGGGAATTGTCCTTTGCCTGCTTGAACAAATCGCGTACTCGTGAGGCCCCAACGCCAACAAACATTTCCACGAAATCGCTGCCTGATATACTGAAGAAGGGAACGTCAGCCTGACCGGCTATGGCCTTTGCAAGCAATGTTTTTCCGCAGCCTGGCGGCCCTATGAGCAAGACGCCGCGAGGGATACGACCGCCAAGGCGTTGAAATTTCTTCGGGTTTTTCAGGAACTCGATTATTTCAGCCACTTCATCCTTGGCTTCTTCGACACCGGCAACGTCTTTAAACGTAACCTTGACGCGGTCTTTGTTTTGCACTCGATGTTTGCTTCTGCCAAATGACATGAGCATACCGCCGGCACCGCCACGCATAGGACGAATAAGGATAAAATAGAAAATTGCCACGAATACAAGCAAGGGAAAGACCCAGGTTAAGAGAAAGGGGAGCCAGAGATTCTGCTTTGCAAATTTCCACTTGATGTCGCTCGCTGAGAGTTTGGTTTTAAGGTCTTCACCTACGACCTTGGGATTGTAATCAACCTCGAAAGACACTGTCGCTTTTTCACCCCTGGCGGCAATCCCTTTTTGATTAAACTTCCCGGTGATCTGAGTTTCTCCAATTTCGACACTCTCGATCTCATTATTTCGAATATGCCTTTCGAAATCACCGTAATCTATATTCTCAATCCTCTTCAATTGATTCAGCATCATTATTGCAGTTAAGACGACTAACATAACTATCAACAAGCTAAACGGGCTGCGTCTATAGCTCGGCAGGGGCGGTTTTTTTGTGCCCCTTTGTTCCGGGCCATTTCTCGGCCTAATCGGCTTTTTGTTTTTACCTTTACTCATTCCCGATATTCCATCTATGTGTTAATTCGTATATGAGCCTATGCGTTTAGTGAGCCATTCATTAACTCATCCACATGTCTACCATTCTTTTTCCATCAATTCTACGATCCTTCGTGCCAATTTGTTTGCCGCAAGAGCGGAAGCATAGCTAAAATCCTGATTTTGGAATGTAGAATACGTTGCCTGTGAAGTGACGGACTTGTTATCTATCAGCAAACGGCCGGTCTTGAGGTCTTTCCAATTAACGACCGCTTTGAGCAGCAGCTCTTTTTCCAGTGGCAGACCCGTCTCGCGCTCGACGCTGAGCACCAATTCGTCGACCTGGACGATTTGCCCGCTTATTACGGAATCAGCGCGTTCTTTGCTTGAAATTATCTTGTACGGCGTCGCTGCCTCGATTCTCTTTGCCAAAGCATCGGAGAGTTTGTATTCGACACCGCGGCGAAAGCTTGTGTTTTCAAACATTTCGAGGCACACACTGCCCACGTCCGCGGGGAAGAGGGACTGGTTTGAATAGCCGGTCATTTCGGCGCATCCGCAAAAACACAGCCACGAGAAAGTGCAGACGAAGACAAAAAGCAAAGAGCGAAGTCCGGATTTGCCCTTATGATCAGTATTTACATTTTCTTTTTTCATTCGGTTTTCTCTTGGCCACCGGAATTAATAATAAGCATTTGCTCCGCTATTTTAGCAGTGACCGTTTGGGGCCAGCGATCTACAACCATTTGGAAGTAAAGGTTGGCCGAGAGCTTATTGCCTGTTCCCTGATAATACTGACCAATCTTAAATTGCTTGGACGCCAGTTTTTCATCTACTTCATTAATTTTTTGCTCAATGTTAAATTCTTCTGCATCTTGTGGATGCTTTAATTTAAATTCATTGTAACAGCCCTTTGCACTATCATAAAAACTGCCTGGATTAAGGGGCCGGCCGATCAAATCAGAGTCATCATAGCCAGGTCCTTTATACATGGCGAGCCTACACTGGGCCATGGCGAGCAGGGCCTCCTTGCCGAGCCGGTCATTCTTGTGCTGGTCTTTAATCTGTGCCCACCTGTAAAAAGCCTCGTCGAACTTTTTTCTTTCCTGATAACTTATTGCCACTGCGATTTCCGCTTTTTGCCCCATTCCCTCCGGGTCATCAAGTGCGAGTCTGTAACTGATGTCCTCCATAATCCTGACGCCCTCAGCATATCCTTTCATTTTGAAGATGCCGAGTACGGGCTTTTTTGCTCCAGCCAGGAAAGCGGTTGCTATGCTAAACTGCCTGTCCAAAGACGTTTTATAGAACCTGCTTTCAGGAGTGATCTGATCGAGCAATTTGCCGTACTGTCTGGCCGCCTTGGCCAATTTGCCTTTGCAACGGAGAATCTCTGCCCCGACGAAGAGGCCCAAATCACTCGAATCGGGCGCTGTAATTTCCGGGAAGTCGGTTTTAAGCTTGTTAAAGGCCTTTATGACCGCTTTACATTGGCCTGTGTCAACCAATTTATTTATTTGAGCCACCAACAACTGATAGTTGTCCTGATTTTGCTGCGAGAGGGAGTCGGAATCCCGTACCTTTTCCAAAGGCTGTATTCCGGCCTGGACCACTGAAAAAGTTGACAGCAGCAACGTTGCGGCCAACACTATTAGAGTTCTTATTTTGTATTTGGGCATCACATACCTTTATTACTATTGGCAATTCTGCGGTATTATACCTGTTCTCAAAGGCATTGCAAACACAGAACCTTAAAATAAAGTATCGGCTGATTTTGCCCCTAAAATCGCAATTTTATCAGCCTTTGTCATCTCAACAAAGTAAACTCAGCTTTTGGGTCTGTTGTGGTAAAATGGTACGTTCTCAGGCTTATGGTTGACAAACGAGGGCAAATATGATAGGTTTTTATATAAACAACGCCGAATTACTGAAACCATGAAGGGGATGTTAAAAATGTCCAAACACCTGAATCGTCGTGATTTTTTGAAGAAATCCATTGTTGGTTCCGCCGCGGCTGCATCGGCTTTGAGCCTTGAGGAAAAGACCCTGTTGGCGGCAGCGAAAAAACCGGCTAAACCAACCGCCGATGCTGTTAAAGGTATGCCGACGGGTAAAATCGGCAAGGTGAAAATCAGCAGACTTATATGCGGCGGTAACCTGACCAACGGCTACGCGCACAGCAGGGATCTGACCTACGTATCTGATTTATTAAAGCACTACTTTACCGATGAAAAGGTGATGGAAACCTACGAGATAAGTGAAGAAAACGGAATCAATACCGTTATAGCCAATGTCCGCGGCGGAAAAGATGATGAACAGGTTGAAAATACGGTCAGAATCTTCAATAAATACTGGAACGAAAGAGGCGGCGAGATCCAGTGGATTGCACAAACAAATCCGCAGGTAGATGATGTGACGACCAGTATAAAAAAGGCCGTCGATACTGGGGCGGTCGGGGCCTTTGTACAGGGTGGTCTTGCCGATAATTTCGCCAGAAACGGCCAGGTTGATGTGATTGCCAAAGCGGTGGCCTTTATAAAACAAAACGGCCTGATCGCCGGCGTCGGGGGACATAACCTCAATACTCCCATAACCTGCGAAAAAGAAGGTGTAGAGGCCGACTTTTATATGAAGACATTTCACAGCACAAATTACTGGTCTTCGCGCCGGCCGGACCAGACCCTCGATGTTGTCGACAACGGCACTGCAGATAACTACTGGGACAAGGAGCCGGAAAAGACCTCCGAATTTATGAGCCAGGTCAAGAGGCCCTGGATTGCCTATAAGGTTTTGGCCGCGGGAGGTATCCATCCCAGAGATGGTTTCAAGTACGCCTTTGAAAACGGCGCCGACTTTATCTGCGTGGGGATGTTTGACTTCCAGATTCGGGAAGATGTAATTATTACAAAAGATACATTGAAAAATGTGACCAGAAAACGCCCCTGGCGCGCATAATACCCAATCTCAAATAATTAATCATTAATCATTTATCCTTAATCATTTATATGGATTGCCGCTGGGTGTCACGATTTAATTATTACTCTTTTGAATTATTTTTTGCTTTTCAATCAATTCCTCAATTTTCTCTGTAAAATCATCTGGAACCAAACGCGGCTTCCTTACTTCCTCTACAATCTGAAAATCAAGTATTCTAATTTCCACCCTTGTTTGAGGAGATGTGCTGCCATTTTGTGTAGTCAATTCTTGAACACTACCGTCTACTAAACTTGTAACTCTTTTGGCAAGACCTGGTGGAATAAAACCTCTGTATCTAACAACATCGACATCTATTGGTTCAGAATTATGGTCATAAAATACAACATTACATAATACATTCTCGACAGCATTTCTTAATCTATTGTGAAATGAGAAAGAGTATTCCCCACTTATTGACATAACAGGAAATCCAGGTATTTGCATGGGAGGATGTTTCCAAATAAATTGAGATCCAACGACGCCTTCTGTACTACGACCACCTAAATCTGAAAGAATAGATTTTACTTTCTTTTTAGGTTTTTCTTTTACTGATAGTGCTTTCACAGATTTTATGTTGGTTAAAAGATTCGATAAATACGATACAGGTATAGCAAAATTGAGATTTTGTCCGCCCTTAAATGTAGCAACCAAGATACCTATAACATTGCCTTCAGTATTTAAGATAGGACCGCCGCTGCTTCCGGGGGATATTGGTGCCGTTATTTGTAATAAGGTATCTTCTTCTATTTTACGGATTGCACTGATAATACCTTTTGAGAAAGTACCCTCCAATCCCCTTGGATTACCAACTGCAA
>JAUWLI010000010.1 GCA_030613765.1 Phycisphaerae bacterium | reverse complement strand
TCTTTTCTCTTTCATTTTTCTTCCCTTTCAATGAATGTGGTTATTTTGTAACGCGCACACTGCGCACCTTTATTATACTTTGAGAAAATTGCGCCATAGAACCAGCTCCCGTCTATCGTCCTCCTGTCAGCCCCTCCTGCTCCTGAATAAACAAAGCAGTTTTATAAAACGATATTGCTATATTGTAAGACCATTTTACTGCTTGTCAAGTAAAAAAAGGTTTTTTCAGAGCCGCCAATGGCTGAGATTCGGCACTAAACGGCTATATACCCATCTACCCACCTGTCCCAGCAAGTCTTAGGCAGGGATTTACGCATACACTCATTTACCTGCCTATAACACCTCAAACCATACAACAACGTTGACATTTTATCTCCGGCAGACTAAATTGATAACAAATTTATACACCTAAGGCGTAAAGTGGTGGATATTATTCTGTTAGCAATTAGAAGGAAAAGTCATGCAAACAAAACGAATCGCTCCTGTAGCTGTGCTGCTGCTGGTCGCGGTGTTCGTCCGCGCTCCATTGTCGCACGCCGCTCATATTGGCGCCAGTGCCGATTGGCCCGAACATCACGGTCCCGGCAGAACGAACATTTCCCGGGATAAGGGCCTCTTGAAAGAATGGCCCAGGGGCGGGCCTCGCAAACTCTGGACCTATTCGCCATGCGGCAGAGGATATTCGGGAGTGACGATTGCCGATGGGATGATATTCACGGCGGGCGACTTTGGCCGCCGGGAGATAGTCATTGCACTCGATATGGATGGAAAGCTCCTATGGAAGCAGCCAAACGGCGAGTCATGGCGCCGGTCGAGCCCGGGCTCACGCGCAACGCCCACATACAGCGACGGAGCCGTATATCACATGAACCCTACCGGAAGATTAGCGGCATACAAGGCAAAATCGGGCAAACCAATTTGGGTCGTGGACCTAAAAGACAAATTCGATGCAAAGTACGGCGTCTGGGCCTTGGCCGAGAATGTGATTATCGAAGGCGACAAGGTCATTTGCATGCCCGGCGGACCGAAAGGCCGCGTCGTCGCCCTGGATAAGCGGACCGGAAAGACCCTCTGGGTAAATAAGGAAATCAAGCACTTCGCCGCTTACTGCTCCGGCCTCGTCGTCACCCACGCCGGCGTCCGCCAGTTGATAACACTAACGCAAAGATCGGTCGTCGGCGTAAACGTTGAGACAGGAAAGCTGCTTTGGTCGGCGCCTTTTGTGCCCCGCTCGCCACAAAATTCCCTCACCCCCGTTTTCAAAGACGGCTATGTGTACATCGCCTGCGGCCACTCATCAGGCGGCAGGCTGATAAAACCCGATCTATCTGCGCGTTCGGCCGAGACCGTTTGGCATCGCGAAGACCTCGACGACTGCCACAGCGGAGCGCTGCTCCTCGACGGAAGGCTCTACGGCAGCGCGTGTCGACAGGGCGGCAGGCAATTCTACTGCGTCGACTTCCTCACGGGCCAGAATATCAAGCTCGACAAGACAATGGGCAAGGTGGGCATAACCGTCGCCGACTCAATGATCTACGCACTGAACTTCCAGGGCACGATGTCACTGCTGGCCGTCACCCCTGACGGCTTCGAGCTGGTCAGCAGATTCGAACTCAAAAGAAAGCCCGTCAACTCTTACCTCGCACATCCCGTCGTCTGCGGAGGAAGACTATACATCCGATGCGGAAACGACCTCCACGCCTACAACGTCCGCGCGAATTGAACCGGACTAAATAAATGTTCTATTGTCTCTGATGTTCTTTATCCTACAGCTAAGTCGTTCTTACATTAAAAAAACTTTTTCAATAGTTATATGTTGCCGGAAGATACTAATGATTTAGAATAGGGGTAATATTAAATTAACAATATAACAATTCAGGAGTTCCATCACAAACCCTAATCCGGTTAAGACCCCCCTTCGGGGCTGTCCCACCCCGGCCCTACAATTAAAAGCCTCAAGTTAAAGCGAAAAAAATTGGCACGGGTCCCTTTTGGTAAAGTGACTTTGAAATTGGTCAAAGCGTGCAGTCCGCAGGACGCCTTGCGGCGGAGCAATTTTTATGAAGACAAATGGGAAATGTCGGATTAATTGAAAAAAATAGTTCTCTTTTACATTTGTTTGTTGACTTCGCTGCTGAACCACTGTATAATATTCTTTCTGGGTGGGTACAAAGGTGTATACTCGCTTTTTATCTTCTCAAAAAAGGCAATGAAACGTTGCTTTTCATACAAAAGGAATTGGGTGATGAAATGAAAAAAAACCGGAGGATAAAAAAATCAGTAACACTTTTAATTTCAATTCTAATTAGTATCTCAATTGTCAGTACAGCATATGCCGCATGGGCTCCATTGACCGGAGATATGATTCCGATTAGTTCTATACCAACTGGCGGATTGGTAGTAGGTAACATGCTGTTTACGGGTTTCGAGGTGACCGGTATTGCTTTTGGGGGACCACCTACTCCAAGTTCAACTACAATATTGATACAGGGTGGACAAAACGAAGCGACGGGCGATTACGGCATAAGGCTGCGCCTTGCCTGGAATGCTGGTTCTGACCAATTCATAAATACTGGCATTAACTTCAAAGTATCCATCCTTCCGGGTTACGATCGGTTTTTTATTGAGGACGCTGTGTTATGGCTCGCAACAGCCAGTGCCGCTGGTACGGGCTTGGTCCAGGCTACTGAAAATATCTATGATGCTGATTTTATGGGTAATTCGCTAACTGTACTGTCTACTTATACACAAGCGGATGACTATGGTGCTTATCTGATGGATAGTAGCTACTTAATGTTACATGGCAACTTAACCCAGGCTAAAGAAATCTGGGTACGCACAGGTGTAACTGTCCAGGGCGGCTCCAATGCTTCTGTCGGTCTTTACGAGATCTTTGTACTCTACGGCCAGGTCCCTAAACCACCCACAATACTTGATGGACCTTGTGAATTAGACTTTCGTGACTTTGCTGTGCTTGCTTCACAGTGGCAGCAGGCTCCAGGTACACCTTCGGCTGATATAGCACCTCCGCCTAATGGAGACGGAATAGTTGACATTAAGGATCTGGCTGCTCTTGCTTATTTTTGGCTGGATAAAAACTGTAACTAATTCTGTTTTTCAGGGTTCAAATTCATTTGAGTATTTACAAGAACGCTCGTGTGGGCTCGGCCAAAGACGACAAAGCCGCCTAAAAACCTGCCTGCCCGCATCCCTGCATGCAGTAGCCTGCACCAGCAAGTCTTAGGCAGGGGGCAGGGACCCACCACAAAATGTCATTCTGAGCGCAGCGAAGAATCTCAATTTTGTTTAGCCTCCAAATTTATTTGGGGGTCATACTTCGAATTTTTGATCTTTACATGCCTGCCCCGTGAGATAGCGAAGCGTTATCTAACTGGGGTATTTTTGCATTTTTCTTTTTCATTTATTTCTGCTATTCCCAGCCAGTCCCTGCATGCAGTAGCTTGCCCCAGCAAGTCTTAGGCAGGGGGCAGGGATCCAGTGTTTCTAACTTCATCATTCGAAATTCCTTGTTCGATATTCGATATTCATTCAACGTCATTCTGAGCGCAGCGAAGAATCTCCAAAAATAATCAATAATCATTTATCATTAATCACTTATACTCCCTGCCCCTGCCTGATTGGGGGGACGGGAATCCAAATTGTTTAGCTACAGTGTTAGGCTTTAGCTATGACGATGTAAGTGTGATATTAGGTTTAATCTTGTGGCACAGGCATCTTGCCCGTGGATAAAGCGTTGTCAGTAATAAATAAGGCTTAGGCATTCTAACAAAACCTAATTTGTCATTCCGAGCGACGGGTGGCAGCCACTGAGCGAACGTAGTGAGCGAAGTGGATGATAGTTCCGATATGGGTGGCAGTCTCAAACTTCGTTTGGGGATGGTAATCTAAAAAATTAATCAATCATCAATCAATGTCATTTCGACCGAAGTCCGCCGAAGGCGGACGGAGTGGAGAAATCTGGCCAATGATTGGAATAAACCTCTTCGCTCCCGCCCATCTACGCATCCACCCACCCTCCCATTTACGAGCGACAAGAGACAAGCGACGAGCGACAAAAATTTCTTGCCCTTTGGCAAGTTCCATGCTATTCTGTCCTTAATTGCGTGACGTACAAGTAGGGTTTTCTCTTAAAAAAAACGCCGGCCGTCCCGGCCTCAACCGGCTATATACTATATACTATATACTGTATACTAAATACTAATTATGGCTTGATAGACAACTGGGAATTTCTCTTAAAAACGCCGCCTGTTTGTCATTCCTGCGAAGGCAGGAATCCAGACGAGATACGAAAAATGACCGACGAGCATCGAGAATCTGGTATCGAGTATCGATTTTGCTATCAACATTTACCGCCCCAGGAACGGCTATATACTAACGACTATCGACTAATTATAAACGGCTATAAAGTGAAAAGAAAAAGTATGTGTTTGGCGTTTTATACAGACTGTATAAGCATTGTTAGGCGGTGATGGTCGGCCAATGAAACATTTCTTCAAACGCGTGGCGGTTGCGCTTTGCAGCGGCTACATCATCGTGTATTACGGCGAATTTGTGTTTTGGGCCACGCCCGATCGCGAAGGGTTGGACGTGCCAGGAATCATCACAGTCTGGCTGGCATATTCCGTATTCGCTTACGCATTTCTTTCCGTCGCCAGCCTCTTCAAAGTGCGCGCCCCGTGGGCCGTTTTCCTCGCAGGCGCGTTTTACGGCTGGCTCGAGGAGGGCATCGTGCTCCAAACGATGTACGGCACGAACGATGGCCCCTTTCCCGCCTCCATCTCGTTCACGGGACTGGCGTGGCACGCGCTTATCGATGTCTGGATCGGCTGGTATCTGATGCGCAGGGTCCTGGCGCAAAACAAATATCTCAAGACCATCGCGATTGCCTGCGGCCTTGGACTTTTCTATGGCTTCTGGGCAATTTTCTGGTGGAACGAACCACCGCCCCCGATGAAAGTGCTGCTCGACGCAGGACAGAAGGATGTGCTGTTCATCCACTTCGCGCTGTTTTCGTTGGGAACGACCGTCCCTCTGGTTCTCGCCCATTGGCTTTACAATCGCGTGCGACTTACCGAGTTCAAACCGTCGAAAGTCGAGATGTGCATTCTTGGAGTGCTCGTGCTGCTCTACTACGCATTCATTACCGTGCCCGCCGCGCCGAAAGCTCTCTGGGTCCTGCCGCCGCTGATGGGTGTGACTTTCTGGGCGCTGTCCAGGAACCGCCGAGCCGAAACGCGACTCGACGCCATCGTCGCGTTCTCCGAAAAAGTAAAGCCGCTCAACTATCTGCTTCTCTTCTTCATCCCGCTTGTCGCCATCGCCATCTACTTCCTCGCTCTCGCCAACGACGCGCGCCTGCCCCCCAACGTAATCATCTTCTATATCACAACTCCTCTCGGTGCGCTACTCTGGCTCATCAGCGTCGTGATGTGTTTTCGGCCGAAAAAGGGGTCCTCCTGATTCTGTTATATTCATTTTTAAACCTTCAATAATCAATCATCAGTAATCATTTATATGGCAGGGACCCAGAAGTCTTTATTTCCGAATCTAAGAAGGCCAGCAGACCATTGAAGACCTGCTGGCCCTGCGTGCATTTGCTTCCTGGCGCGGACAGCCCATCTGCATATACTGAACGTCGGTCTGGCGAGAACGGCCTGGAAAGAGAAGTGGCACTGACAGAATCGCTGAACAGCTATACTGACATATTCCCTTGACGCCGACACAATCTAAACATCTTCTTTATCCGGTCGTTGTGCGTCAGTTTATTCTAAATGTGCCAAAGCCATGGTCTGGTAGTACGCCAGGAATGACCCACGTAAAATGTCCATCTTCGTGTATCTGGCGACCAATCCACTGCTCGAATTCCGGACTCGCTTCTGTGACTATGCCGTTCGCCCGAAAAACACTGTTTTTTCCATGACGGACTGTGGTTGTACCTTCCTCGTCTCCGACCATGAGCAACTCTGTCTCATCAGCATTCCAGATTTCCCCTCTGTATACGTAGTGGCCTACCTGTCCGGTGCTCACCATCGGTCCCATCCAACATTTTTGTACTCCCTCGATGTCTCCGCTAATGGTTCCTTCCCATGCAAGTAATCTTCCCTCGCCATCGGTTTCCCCAAGATGGCCAACGAACCAATACTCGGTTGTACATGTAAGCGTTGGAGCCGGTTTTTCGGCATCGTCCGCCAAAACTGTGCCTAAAACCAACAGCAACGCCAGCGCAAGCACAGGAATGGTACTGATTGAAATTAGTTTTTTCATTCTTGTTTTCATCGAAATTTTCTCCTGTTTGATTAGAATCTTTACAAAACAAAAGTTACCTTTCAAAAAAACATATACACCTATTACACAACTGCCAGATATATTGCTGACAAGCCCTGGCAAACCTTGTCATTTACCTCATTTGCATTACCTCCTTTCTGCCCTTTGGGGCAAGAGAATAAATCGGGATTTCCCATTTACCATAGATTCCATTATGGGCGGGACGGCCGAGTTGTCCCGCCCCCGGTTGTTACTGACCTCACTCACCGGCTGTGGATTCCGGCAGGAAATCCTCCATTATCCAGGTCTGAATGCTTGTTTGCCTGGTTTCCCACCATGCCATCGTCGTTCCATCACGGCTGAAGCTTGGAACGCCTGCATTCTCTGCAGGTTCTATTGCTTGCGTTGTCTTGCCGGAGGATTCGTCATAAACGTGCATACCCATTTTCTGTGCAGTAATAACGCTACCCAAAAAGAAGTAACGACGGCCGTCCGGTGCCCACATGCCGACGTAGTCCCAGATATCAGGAGCGTTAACGAGCAAGGTGGGCTCTCGGCCATCCAGGTATGTCTGATGCGTCTCACTGTCATACCGGGACACGTGATACGTCAGACGCTGGCCGTCCGGGTGCCATTCAAGCCTTTCCTTCCAATCGACGTCAGACGTCAGTTGCCGCAGCTCGCCACCGGAGGCAGGCACTACAAAAACAGCGTTAAGCCTGGGTTTGGGCATGCCAAAGGCAGCGATAAACTTCCCGTCAGGTGACCAGCGGATGGAGTACTCCTCCCATTCGTGGTTCATATGGGCGAGTTTGCGGGGTTTTCCGCCGCCGGCCGCGGGGATGACGTTAAGATCGTTGCCATCCGCGTATGCCAACTGAGAGCCATCTGGAGACCACTGCGGCACCACGTACGGTTGATTCAATTGCACAAGAAGTCTCGGCTCTCCTCCACTTGCCGGTACAGTAAAAAGGGCATGCTCGTCGCCGAGTTTGGCCGAGTACGCCAGGGTCCGACCATCGCCGGAGAGATCGAACCTGCGATAGTAAAAACCTCTTCCCTCGACGGGAAGACTCTCGGTCAATCGACGCGGGCCGCCTCCCTGGCGCGGTACGGCATATATGCCTTCTTCGCCCGGCGTGTCGTTCACATAATAGACAGTTTGCCCATCCGGTGACAGTTCCGGCGAATACATGCCACAACGAACCAGCGTACGGGCTTCATGCGGCGATGAAGCGTCCGCCACCTGGATGGATGTATTTACCTTGAACATGCCAAAGCCGATACGACTACCGTCGCCAAGCACCTGGGGGCCCAGGATAATCGTATCTTTGAAAAACGTCGTCTGCCGGGGCTCGCCTTTCGCAAGGCCCGTTTCCTGGTCCATGGAAAGTTTCCAGATATTCAATGTGTTGGTTCCCCCCGAGACAAAGTAAAGGGTACGGCCGTCTGGAGCCCATGTGGCGTCCACGTTGTGTCCTGGCAAATGGGTGAGGCGCCGGGTGGTGCCTCCCGTAACGAGAAAAATACAGAGATCCGTGCCGGACCCGTTTTCCTTATCCCGGCTAAACACTAACCAGCGTCCATTCGGTGAATAACCACGTCCATCCAACTGACCGACGTAAGGCAATTCTTTTCTTGGAATGAACCGTACTTCATTGCCGTCCAGGGTAAGCGTGCGAACATATTCGTTGGTGCGGTAGGTCAGGTGTTGGCCATCAGGTGTCCAGAAGACCGATTGAATAAATCGTTTAGTCACATCGGGACCGATCTGCCGAGGCGCTCCGCCGTCAGGAACGAGGACAAAAATGGCACATACGATATCTGCATCCGAATCCTGCGGCGGTCCCTTCGTTAGCGTATAGGCAATTAACCTACCATCGGGCGACCAACACGGCCGACCGACCTGATCCCATTCCCCCAAATCGTCGAGAAGCGGTCGTATAATGGTTGCGGTCTGATCGGTGATGTATAAATTCTCCTTAGTATGAAATATAATCCGGTCACCGCTGGGCGAGAAGTCACACGTACCAACAGACACGCCGGCTATTTGGTCATCAAGGACAAGACGGTAATTAGGCGTCGGCTGTTCGACCTTCACTGTTAAACGCTCTGAGCTCAAAAAAGTCAGCGTCGTAGCTACTGCGCCAATGGCCAACGCGGCTGCAACCAGAGAAACGGTTATTACAGCTACACGATTACGCCGTACAAACTTACGCAGCCGGTAAGTCATACTCGGCGGCGCCGCCTGAACCGGTTTGTTATTGAGATGTCGTTCGACATCAGCCGCCAGTTCGACAGCTCTCTCGTACCGCCGCGTCCGGTCCTTCTCCAGCGTCTTCATAATAATCAGGTCAAGATCACCACGCAGAAGTTTCGCCAACATATCAGGACTGACTTTGCGGTGCTTCGCGACCTCGGCCAGCGCCTCTCCCATTGCGCTTAGCCTGGTCGAAGGCTTGTCCGGCTCTTCTTCGCGGATGATACGCTGCATTTCGCCGTAACCCGCTTCACGAAGCTGCTCTGCATCAAACGGAGTAACTCCCGTTAATAGCTGATAAAGCAGAACGCCCAGCGAGTAGATATCGCTGCGTGCATCAATATCAAGCCCGCTGAACTCCGCCTGCTCGGGGCTCATATACTCCGGCGTACCTATCATCTGAGCAAAACGGGTAAACACCGTCTTCTCCGTAAGTCGCTGCGCGGTAGCCTTTGCAATCCCAAAATCAATCACCTTGGGCACAGGCACGCCATCGTGCAGCGTAATCAGCACATTTGTAGGCTTAATGTCCCGGTGGATGATTCCTTTTTGATGCGCATGCTGAACGGCCTTGCAGACATCGACAAAAAGCTCTAAACGCTGCCGAGTTTCAAGATTGTTCTTGTCGCAGTATTCGGTTATAGGTATGCCCTTGACCAGCTCCATCACAAAGTAAGGCCGGCCCGTATCAGTGGCCCCGGCATCGAACACCTTAGCGATATTATGATGGTCCATCATCGCCAGGGCCTGGCGTTCGGCCTCGAATCGTGCAATGACAGATTTGGTATCCATACCCAATTTGATAATTTTAAGTGCAACCCTCCGGTTGATAGGCTTGGTCTGCTCAGCCATATAAACCACGCCAAATCCACCCTCTCCTATCTGCTCCAATAGCTTATATCGACCAATAACCGTCCCAGGCCCCTCAGAAATGGGAGAATTGTTCAAGGTCATATCAGGATCAAGGACCGGGGCTTTAAGGAAGTCATCGTCAACTTCTCGGGCTTTGAGCAGCGCCTCAACACGAGCCAAAAGATCAGTATCATCACCGCAAGCCCCCTTGAGATAAGCAATTCTTTCGGCAGGAGGCATTGCTGCTGCTGCATTGTAGATGGTCTCTTCATCCTTCTTGTATTCTGCACACATAAACTACTCCTTACTGTATTACTCTAATATATACCGCGTAAACGAGGGATACATTGCCTCAGAGAAAATGTATAATTTTGCAAAATATTTGTTTTCAGAGGCGGGTACTACCATCTCTGGTCGTAATTTCCACGCGCAGCCAGGAGCGAGCATAATCCCAGTACCTGTCTGCAGTGGCGCGAGAGATGCCCAGAACTTTGGCAGATTGCTCTGTTGTCAGACCGGCGAAATAGCGGAGCTTTACAAGGTCAGCCTTAACATTGTCCTTTTGAGACAGCTTTCCGAGGGCCTCATCGAGTGCAATCATATCATCTATAGGTAAATGGCGATTGTCTGCCAACAACACTCCATCGAGTTCAATTCGCCGGTGAGCACCACCATGTTTGAGGCTTTTTTTGCGACGTGCGTTATCAACCAGAATCCGCCGCATAGCTTCGGCTGCTGAAGCAAAAAAATGACCGCTGCTTCTCCAATTCTGAACTTGTTCGCCTACGAGACGGATGTATGCCTCGTGAACCAATGCTGTTGCCTGAAGTGTCTGGCCAGGTCGTTCCTGCGACATTTTCTGAGCAGCCAGGAGACGTAGTTCCTCGTAAACCAACGGTAACAATTTCTCTGAAGCCTTCTCGTCTCCATGCTCAATAGCATTCAAAATGCGTGTGACATCACTCATGTTTTTGCCTTGGAATCAGAAATTTTCTTTTTATTGCCCAAATCTCAGCTATAAGTTCTCCAGGATGGACTAAACTCTCAAGCTATATATGCACCAATTCCAAATATCTCATCAGGGGATATTTTACATAAGAATTGACGAATCATCAAATGGTTTGTCCCTATCCGCCACTAATCCTTACAGTTTCACGGGATTGGCTAAAAAAAGCACTTTTTTCCCATTTTTTTCTTGTTTATTGTTTGGAATTCTGTTAATATATTTGTATGTTTGCCAGCAGGCAAACGTAAACCGCCAGCAGGCAAAGGATTTAGCGGTGAACCGCAAGAGTAGGGCAAGTCGCCCAAGTTTTCGTATCAGCAGATAAACGCAAAAAAGCATTATTTCGCATCATAAAAGACAAGTTTTGAACATGTGGGTGTATTAATGACAAATAAAACACTTTTTTGGTCATTTTTTGCTAACTTTTGCGCATTTTGTGCTGCCTTTTGCGCATTTTGTGCATCTTTACGACTAAAAAGAACCGTTTTTACCCGGCTACAATTAAAAGTCCGCCCGAAGGGCCTCCACAGTTTTGCATTTTACATTTTAATCTTTGCATTTTCCCTTACGAGATACGCTTCACGCTTCACGATATACGAATTATGCTCGCTTTTAGAACAGAGTTTGAGTCTTCTATCGTCTATTGTCTGTCGTCTATCGTCTGTCGTCTTTGTGGCCATAAATCAGCGTAATCCGCGACTAATAAAGGACTTACGTGTATATAAGTGTCTTTACAACTGTAGAGAAACATTTACAGATGTCATGAGCGCTTTACAAATCAAACTTTTTATGCAAAACAAACCCAATTTCCGAAAAAGTCAAATGAACGTAACCTCTTTAATAACAGCCGATTATGAAAAAAAGGACACTTGGTGGAGTGGGAAAAACAAACCCAATTCAAACCCAATACAAACCCAATTCAAACCCAACTTGTCGCGGCGTAGCCTCTGGCGAAGACGGAAACGAACCCAATTTCCCATCAACGAACTACTGTTAACTTATACTGTATATGGCAGCGAAAGAGAGGCGGCGGGAATGGGCGGGAATAGACGGCAATAAGCGGGAGTAGAGCAGAATAATGGGGATTATGAGGCCAATCAAGAGAGGATATTCAAGAATTGCTATATGGCAGCAAAACGGGTTTTTCGGGTTTCATTTACAGTAGATGGCAGCGCTCGGGGTAAAATTCCAAAACGTTTAAGTCTCGTTTAAACTGCATTCTAAGGGGCCGTAGCTGAAAATCGACTTGCGATAAAACGTGTAAGGTATGTCCGTAAAAGCGCGGACATTCGGACATTGACATGTCCAAAACTTCCGGTTGGTGTTAACCAGTTAGTGAATATGGTGTGTTAAAATAAGTAAGATAGAGCCTAAAAAAGCTCAATATAAAACCATTCTACAAAAAAAAATTAAATTTTTTCGCCGATCGGCTCAAGAACCTCATTTAGGACCTTTATAACGGTTTGGCAATACAATCGGAGGTTCTCGATTTCTTCTTTGATTTCATATAACCTTACAGTGTGTATATCACCCAAAGACTGCTTAACCAATAAATCGGAACGTTCTTTTTCGAGTTCTTGTATTTGTTGGTAACGTTCTGCTAAATGGCACGCTGCATAAGGCCTTAAGCGTATAACAGCAGCTGACGGCTTACCTGTGATAAGCCAGTGTATATCGGCTTCCAGTATTGTTTGGATCTTGTACAAAGTACAAATATCAATTGGTGTCTTACCTATTTCTAAATTTGAGACAGATCCGCCAGTCTTAAAGCCAATTTTTTGGGCGAGTTCTGTTTGAGTAAATCCCTTTTTTTGGCGTAAAACCCGCAGTCGAGCCCCTGCCTCTTCGCGGATAATCGAAATATTATTATTTTTATCATTATTTTCTATTGACATTAGAATTATAACTCCGATATACTACTATCAGTAATAATATGCATTGTATTGTAATAGAGGATTACATGAGTGTCAACATTAAACCGGTTATTATTAGGGACGTCAAAGCTGTGCGATTAGTTAGGCTTCGAGCCTTGAGAGAAAACCGCTCGGTTTCAAATTCAGCGTCTACGACTATTATCGAGGCACTAAGCAAAAAAGGCGAGCCAGAAAAGAGGGGCGAACATGGATGCCAATAAAACACCAGCCGACTTTATAGATTCGCGACAAGCGGCGAAGCTGCTTGGTTGTGGCGAGCGTCACATCATCCGTATGTGTAAGCAAGGCGAGATGGAGGGCAGTGCAAAAATATCGGGATTCTGGCGGATACCTATAGTCGAGATCAATAAGAGGCGATCGGAGAGAAAAGACCTGACCAGGGGACATAAAGCACTAATCCAACGCTTAAGAATATATGGGCTATTACACTTAGCAACCGTCAACAAGAAGGCCCAAGAGGCAGGAGAGGAGATTATGAGCCTGGAGGCACAGCCGATTTTAGATGATTGGAGCAAACACCGTATAGTAGAACTTCAAGACCAACTCGAAGGCTGTAGCAGATATACTGCGAAAATATGGGCAGATTTAGAGGTGGTCGAGCAGTCATTCTTACAGCTATAAACAAAAGGAGTCGCAATGAGAGTTAAATTTACAAAACAGTGGGAAGGACCCTACGGGGTCTTTGTGAAGGGACGCGTTGTGGAGCTGTCGGGGCCGATGCTGGCAGCAGCTCCGAAAGATTCTTACGAGGAAGCGGGGTCTGGAGAGGCGAAAGGAACGGAGTCCAATGGCAAAAAAACAACCGAGCCGAAAGACAAAGCCGAGCCGAAAAGCGAAGTCGAGCCGAAAAGCGAAGCCGAGCCGAAAAGCGAAGCCGAGCCGAATGGCAAAACCGAGCCAAAGCCAAAGAGCTGAGCGGATTAGGGATTACGTGTTATTCGCTATAGCTGTTGAGTGCGAGAAACTCGGTGAAATAGTTGACGACTTAAAATGCGGCGTGATCAATTCAGAACCTCTACCGGCGATTGTACACGCGGTGCCTAATATCAGAAAGCAGGCATACGGGCAGCTCGCATATATCCGCCAGGCGATCGAAGACTTGGAATCCCTATGAGACGAGCAAAAAAAATATTATTTATTGGATGGATCGGATTGACCGCCATAATCTGGCAGAGTATAATTGCCAATGTGAAATCTATAGGTTGCAATTTGTTAAAAGCAAATCTACCGAATAGACCTGGAGAGTTGCGATGCCGTGAGGCTCGCACCGCCCCCTATAGAGCGGCACAGCTCTCCAGTTCTATTCGGACTTTTTATGCGCAGAGCGTAGATAGGATGGTGCGTTGTGAAATCTGTAGAAACTAAAAACAAGTTGGAAGAAGTAAAAGGATTGATTAGCGGTATTGTGGCTGAAAAGAACGAAATGGCAATTCATATAGAGGCATTCAAGGGGATTTCCCTGGTAGCCATTGAATTACTATTAGCAGGGGACGATTGTTGGTGCCAAGATTTTATTGAGCAGCTCAAGGACGAGAGGGGTATACTTGTAAGATATTTTTCAGAGATCAACAAGGTTGATAAGCGGGAAGATGTCGAATCCGGCATTGAAGAGGACGAGCCCCTGGAACTGGATGAAACAAAGAAGTGGCCTTACGCGGATATCGCCGTCTCGGTCGGTGCGATAGAGCGGGTACTCGAAGGCTATCAGCCTGAAAAACAGAAGCATATAATGCAGGTGGTGGTGGATCGGCAACCGGAGCGTGACGCCCAGACCGAAAAAGAGATCCGAAGGCAGGAAGCCACAGACAAGTTGCACGAGACTCTTGACACCTGGCCAACTGAGGAAATTGAAATTCTTAGTGGAGTTGTAGAAAAAGCGGAATCAGCAAAGCAGCTTCAATTAGTATGAGGTAAAAATGGACACGGATGTCGACTATAAAACGTTTTTTCAGGGAAGAAAAAGCGTAGAGCAAAAAGAAGCGGGGCTGGAAACTAAGCAGTTTCTGGCCCCACTTATTATTAAAAGTGTCGATGTAGAGAACCGGAGGATCACAGCGATCGCATCGACGGGCAGTATCGACAGGTATGACGAGATCATACTACCGGAGGCATTCCGTGAAAGCCTGCCGATATACATGAAAAACAACATCGTATTGGCTGCACACGCACACAAATTAGAGACCGGTCATAGCCCTGTTATCGCAAATATCATAAAGGCCAACATCACAAAGAACGGCCTCGAAGTCATTATAGAATTCCACGATATAACGGAGCTTGCCGAGGAGTACTGGCAGCTCTACAGCCAGAAAAAGCAGCGTGCCCTGTCGGTCGGCTTTAAGCCGCAAGAGGGTGGCAATGAGGATCACGATGGACGAAGGGTATACGTTCACACAAAAGTAGAGCTGCTTGAGGTGAGCTGTGTGGCGGTGCCTGCAAATACAGAGGCACTGAGCCGATCGGCACAGAAAAAACACGCATGGCTCGATGCGAAAAATCAACAGCAGGAGTGGGACAAAGAAGACCAGGAGTATGCCGACATACTATTGGGTGTCAAGAAAACAGGCATACCGATTGTCGATAACCCGGTGGTGAGCCTGTCCGACAGTAAAGATATGTCGGAGAATACTGAAAGTGATGCCGGCCTGGACTGTGCGGGGATCGTTAGCGGCCGGAATGTGGGAGAATATTCGAAATATTTTTGAGGTTATCATGCTTTATTTATATGGGAATCCTTGCGATTCGTTTGACGGCCGGTGTCCCTCGCACTGCCGTTTCTCTGCGCGTGGATTCATCGAGGGCCATAGAATTTGTTCGGTCCATAACATTTCTCCGAAAAACAGGGCGGCCATGAGCGGCGGCCGTCCTGTTATTTATAATTTGAAGCTGCTTTAACTATCATTTACGAGGGATTTAAACATGCTTACAACACAAGAACAAAAAGACATCACCGGGGGCTTTGCGGCTGCCGGTGAGAGAATAGAACAGGTCGAGGAAGATGTAAAGATGAGTATCGGCGAACTCAGCGAGACCCTTAACGAATTGCGAAAAAGTCTAAGGTCAATCAGTAAGGGTTTTCTTACAGGCGAAACCGAAACCGGGAAGGAATACAAACGGTTCTGGCAGACGGAAGAACAGGCCAGGCAGTTTGGCGAATTGTTTTATATAGCCGCTGGTCGTAAGGCCCTGGGTGAAGGCACCGCTACTACGGGCGGTATTCTTGTGCCAGGAGAGTTGATGCCCATCCTCATTCAGAAGCTCGGCCAGTACGGCAAGTATCGCAGGGATGCAACCGTCGTTCGGATGGGTTCCGACACGCTCAAGGTGCCGAAAATAGATGTAGACCTGACCGTCTATGAGCCTGGCGAAAACGCTAATCTTACAGAGAGTGACACGGCGTTCAGCCAGGTCGGCATGACGGCTAAGAAGTGGGCTTGTCTTACTAAAGTATCGAGCGAGCTTGAAGAGGATTCTATCATCGCCCTGGGCGAAATACTCGCACTTAGTATGGTCCGCAGTATGGCCAAAAAAGAAGATGAGGTCGGCTTTATCGGGGACGGTACTGAAACGTATTTCGGCATGACCGGCATTGTCGGTGCTCTGCGTGGTGTCGATGCTGTTATCGCCAATATCACGGGACTCCAAGTCGGAACAGGCAATGCTTACAGCGAGCTGACGTTAGATGACTTTGAGGACACGGTTGCGTTATTGCCGGGTGAGGCGGACGATAATGCTGGATGGTATGTAAATAAGAAATTCTATTTTTCTGTGATGCACCGATTAGCCAGGGCTGCCGGTGCGGCGGATATGTTTTCAATCCTGTCCGACAGAAAAGAGCGGTACTTCATGGGTTATCTCGTTAATTTTATCCATGCGATGCCGAGCGTGGAAGCTAACTCGCAGATCTGTGCTGTTCTCGGTGATTTGCAATTAGGTGCGTATTTAGGCGAAAGACGAGAGCTGAGGATAGATCGCAGTACCGATGTGTATTTTGCGAATGATCAGATCGGTTTTCGCGGTATCGAGCGGATCGACATCAATGCCTTTGGTGTCGGCGATACGAGTGAGGCCGGACCGATTGTCGGGCTGATAACCAAAGACAGCTAAAGTACTCCCGGCCAATACTGTATAGGAAACGATATCTCAAACAATCAATACTATATAGAAACTTCAATTAGAAGGATCGAAAAATGATAGAAGTACAGGAAATGAAATTCGTTAACATGCTGTATCCGCAAATCAAAGACGATGGCGATCTTGCGGACAACAACTACGTCGATGTGCGGGGCTGGGCTCATCTTCGAGTGCTGATCCAGATCGGCAATATCGACATCGGTTTAGGATCAACTGCCGAGGGTAATGCCCTTAAAGTCGAGGAATGCGACACAACGGGTGGCAGCTATAGTGATGTAGCCGATGCCGCCCTGGCCGATGCGATCGGTGCAGCCGAGGACGGCAAGCTGTTCGCCATTGACATTAACCTTAACAAGACCCACAAGCGGTACATGCGGCTTAATGCACCGCACGCAGGGGACGGCACTAACGGCGTAAATGCGTCAGCCCTGGGTATTTTATCGAGGCCGTCTATAGGCCCCAAGGACGCAGCGGGCCAGGGACTCGAAGAGCATATTACAGCTTAAGTTTATCAGGCCGGGGCAAGTCTGACCAGTCAGCGGGTTGATTTGCCCCGGCTCTTTTGAAAAACAACAATGGCAAAAAACATTAACATCCACTTAAAGACCAAAGGTGCTGCACAGACAAAGCAGCAGCTCAGCGAGGTAGGTCAATCCGCTAAGAAACTCGGAACCACCACAGAGGCGATGGGGGACGGGGCAAAACGTGGAGGCAGTAAGGTTCTCGGTGTCCTCAAAAAACTGGCAGGCCCTGTCGGTTTTCTGGCTATAGCTACGGCTGTTGCGGCTACTGCTGCGAAGGTCGCTAAATTCTTTGATAACGTCAAAACCCGAACCGATGAAGCGGTCCGGGAAGTACAGGAATTACGAGCTGCATATACGGACCTGTTCGAGGCCCTCGATGCCTTTGACGAGAAGAGCCGAAAGGCCGTCACCAAAGCAACCAACGTATTATTACAGCAGACGGGAGTCACTAAAGAGATCGGCCTGCCGATCATCGATGCCTATACTCGGCAGTTCAAGGGCCTGGCCGATACCGGGCAAATCACCCAGGAGCAATACAATCGCGGTCTTAAAGAGACGCTGGAGTATGGTGAGCGGCACGGTGGAAGTGCCACAAAGGACCTGGTTGCTATTATGTCGGGCTGGGGGATGGTGACACCTGAAAAGCAGGGGGAATTTCGGCGGATGATCTCGGCCGGGGCACAACAGGTAGGGCTGACAGACGAGGATGTAATTGATGCATTAGGCAGGGGGATGCCCACGATAAAGGCTATGGACTGGACTCCGCAGCAGGCCATCGAAACAATAGCTACTATTGCTGCCGGTGAAGTTGGACGAAAGAAAAAGAGCCTGCCCGCCACTACATTACAGGCATTGATGGCCCCACAGCTCACAAAAATCGAGGAGTACGGAATCTCCGAGGAGTCCGCAAAGGACCCGAAACTACTCCTTGAGCAGCTCCAAAAGAAGCGGGCGGATACGGACCAAAAAGTATTTACGAGAATGCTTGTAGATATATACGGAACGGAAGCGGCTGCCGGTGTATCTAAGCTGCTGACAGCTCCGAGACGCGGTATCAGTGAGGCGCTTAGGCAGGCGGCCGGGCCTGCGGGCATGGAAGCTGAGAGAGAAAAAGAAGAGGACAGGAAAGGGACAGTTGAGGCCCGTGGGGCCACAACGGACGCCTCAATCAGGGGCACAACGCATGAACGTACAGAAGACCAAAAGTATATGGCGGACGTTCGGGATATAGGTCGTAAATACAAAAAAGATGTGCTTCGTGTCGAGGAGCCCAGAATGCAGGCGATACGCGAAGCCTTTACGATAGGCGAATCTTTGGAAGCGGAAAGGGCGGCGTTTAGGAAATGGTTTGACCGCTTAACCGAAGAGGAAAAACACTATATAACAGAAGAGAGGGGCGGTCAATTTATTCACGTTTGGGACCGGATGAGCCCAAAGGAAAAATGGGAATCCCTGGTAAGGACCCGGCCGGAAGACGAGAAAACGCTTGCACCGCTGGTTCAGCCGAAACAGCAGCCTGAGCCTGCAAGCTCAGAGCCGGTGGAGAAACCACAGATCCCAATCTCTAAAGACAATACTATAGAGAAGCAGCAAGTCGGCATCCCTGTTCAACAAGTTGTGATGGATCGTCCAATAGAACAAGTCCAGCCGGTAGTTAATAATAATTACCACTATCACTATGACTACGGAATGCGCTTTTATCCGCGTGTTGGTAGTGATGAATCGGGACCGCGAATACCGCCGGGGGCAATAGCATGATTGCACAGGTAATCAACAATGAAGCGGTAGAGGGTGTAAGTAAAGTGAAACGCAAAGCAAAAAGATGTCCAAAATGTGGCATAATAAAACCTGTAAACGAATTCTATCGTAACAAAGCTCGGCCGGATGGGCGGGCGGACTGGTGTAAAGATTGCAAGAAAGCTCATAAGTATTCGAAAGGCAAGATAGAGGTAGTAATCCCTGGGCAAAAACAATGTACTTACTGCAAAGTCATAAAACCAGAGAGCGAATTTCAACGTTGCGGGAATCGTTCTGACGGTCTACAGGCTCGCTGCAAAGACTGCTGTCGGGCCATCGTAGCTGACCGAAACAGAAGACGTAAGGCAGAGAGGGATGCGGCGGCGAGAATAGATTATAAAATCTTCAATTACGAACAGATGGATAGCGTTGTACGGGAAATGGCGGAAGTGCAGTTAGAGATAGATGTAGAATTGAAGGTATGCCAACAACGTGTAACCCGGACTATCCAGGAAAGTGCAGAGGTGCTTGAGCCCAGACGGCGTCGCTTACAACATTTTCTAACCGCAATCGAGTGTTATTTTATCAGAGAAAGCAGAGTTCGTGCTACTAAGCAATTTCGCTTTGGATTAGTCCAATGCCACAGAGGGAATGTCAACGTAGAGCTGGACGTCAAGCAGGCAGAGAAATGTTTGGGGAAGCCATGACCAAATTCAAGACTTTAATTTTAGCGTGTTTACAGTTGATTGTTGTCGTGACATTGTGGCTGGTGGTATATGTCGAATCATGGCTAACCAGGTTAATGACGTACTTAGCATGTTTGCCAGGTCCTCTTTTGTCCCCACAGTCACTGTCGGTATTAAGCAAAATAGTCGACAGCAGGCAAAAGGACGGTGACAATAACGACACATCCGATCTCTCACAGCCGCAAACAGACAGAGAATCAGATATTCAAGATATTTTAAAGGTGCTTGATAAGCGTAATAATCACCACTTAAAAGGTGATCGAATAGTCTTTGAAAATACGACAGCAGGGCTGGGAGTTGTGGCCGATCATGCCGATCTCCACTTGTACTCAGACCGGCGTCCAACTCGGAGCGATAATTTTAAGAGAATAGAAAATGTATTGCGAGCTATGTCCCCGGCGGCTTTACGACGTACAGGCGAGAACGCACGTAACACGATGCGGATATACAGCTAAAATCGTGTTTTTAAGTACTGTTTATTCAGGCGGGAATGGGCATTAAAACCGCGATATTTTTATGCCCAAAAACAGCCAGTCCTACGTAACCAGGTGTCCAAAGGCGCTGCCATCTACTGCGAATTGCTGCCATTTCAAATGTAAACTTACAACTTTTTCCCACTAACCAAGTGTCCAAGAGCGCTGCCATCTACTGCGAATTGCTGCCATTTACGATGTTAACTTACAATTGCTGCCATTTCAAACGTTAACTTACAACTACGAACAAAGAACAAGGATCTAATAACAAACGAACCCAATTTCAAAGCCAAAACGACACCGGCTCCGATAACCGGTGCTATAAATCAACGGCCATGTTTCCAAATAACAACGTCAATCGTAACTGTTTCTTGGTAAACCCATTATATCAGGTGAGAAAAACCCGGCTAATACAACGTGTTGATTTTCTGAAACACAGGCTTTTAACTCATATAAGGATTGCGTTTCGGATAGTAGAAACAAAAGTTAAGGTTTATACATTGTGTTGGCCTGTTTAGCTGCTTTTTGATGTAAGCGATAAAGCTAAGCACAAAGCTTTTTTTAGGACGTTTAGGTATGAATTTTGCTCTAATACTATATTAAACAACAATTTATAACCCAGAGGCTTCGGAGTAATCCAGATTAGGGTGATGGAAAAGGGAAAACCTCGCTTAAAGGAAGAGCAACATTGATGGATGAGGCAAAATTAGAGGACAAACTTAAAGAACTGGTGAAAGAATTTGGAGAGTTGGCCAACCCACAGTATAAAAAACTGGCTTCACTCACCCAAAAAGCTCAAGATAACCGTGAGCAACTTCAAAAAAGCGTTGATAATTTGCAGGAATCGCTGGATTACCTGCGGATATGCATTAAATATCAACTCTTCGACTTGGAAGCGACCCGGCGGGAAAATAAGTACCTCAGAAAGCTGCTTGAGGAAAAAGACGTCTAAGACGAATTGTATTGCCTCCTTTTCTATTCTCACGACACGCAGCACGCAATACATACACAACACAAGAAAGTTTTGCCACATTCAGCATTTTTCTACATACTCGTGTATTCGGCGGTATCCCGGCAAAAGAGCTGCCGTGATTTTGCAATCCTTACAGGCCCAGTGAAACAGAATTTTCTGATGCTCCGGAGGGAAGGCATTTTTGATATAGGGGTGCCGGATATATTCGTCCACGCAACAGGGAGGAAAACCGAACAAGAAACCTTCAAAACGTACTGTCGCAGCAGATTTGTCTATCGGTTTGCCGGCAAACTGTTTTTCATAGGATTGAATATAGCCGGGCGTTATGCTGAAAATAGTCTCGACAACTGATTTTCCCGTTTTTACCGTTCGGCGGATTTGTTTCGTAAGCAAGCCCGCTTGCTGCAACAGTTCGAGCCCGTGGCCGTCTAAAGGCTTTTCCCATCTGCTTAACGGCTTGAGTCCCTGGCAAGTTAGCAGGGCAAGATATGCCAGTTCAAAGTCAATCTCCTTTAGTTGTCCAACGCACCGTCTTAGTTCTTTCGACTCAAGATCCAAACACTCACTCCCTGCCTTTATAGCTTATCACATTCGTCCCTGCCCGGGTCGGTGCACTCAAGCCATCTGTTGGCGACTTCAGCAATGTCTTTGAAGTTTTCACTGCAATCTTCATTCAAATCCCCCGGCAGATATATTGTCCCCAAATCGCCGCAACGGCGGGGCATTTCCAGAATTTTTACTAAA
>JAUWLI010000184.1 GCA_030613765.1 Phycisphaerae bacterium | reverse complement strand
TGCTTCGTACTCGTGGGTTATTTCGCCGCTTGAAAAAGTTGCTCCGTGTATCCCGTCCCGTCCAGTTTTGCCGCCGACTACGATAATAATATTTCCTGACTGTGGATTCTTGAAACATTTGTTCTTGTCCATTATGCCGATATTGCCGCAATAGACCAGCGGATTGCCGAGGTATCTGTCGTCGAAGTAAATGGCGCCGTTGACCGTCGGTATTCCCATTCTGTTACCGTAGTCGCGGACACCCGCTACAACACCTTTCATAATCCTTCTCGGATGCAGCACTCCTTTGGGGATATCTTCGAGCTTCTTATCGGGTGGGCCGAAGCAAAATATATCGGTGTTGGCGATTGGTCTTGCACCCATGCCCGTTCCCATAGGATCACGAATTACACCGCCAATGCCCGTAGCTGCTCCGCCATAGGGGTCCAGTGCGGAAGGGCGGTTATGTGTTTCAACCTTGAAGCAAACGGCTGAGTCTTTATCAAATTCCACTACGCCGGCGTTATCGACAAATACAGATATGCACCAGCTTTTATTGAGTTGCTTGGTGGCTTTGAAAATAGTGTCTTTTAACAGGTTGTCGAAATGTATCTCTTTGCCGTCAATTGACATATCGACGGAGCTTTTAAGCGTTTTATGTACGCAGTGCTCGCTCCAGGTCTGGGCAAGTGATTCCAGTTCAACGTCGGTGGGCTCCCTGTCAAGCTGCTGATAGTATTTCTTAATGGTCTGCATTTCGACAAGATTCAAAAACAGGTCTTTTCCCTTGCTCAGTGCTATAAGACCGTCATCGTCAAGGTCGCGAATGGGCCAATGCACTATCTCTAATTCGTATGGTTTTAGATGCGGACTTGGCGGTTCAGCTTCGCTTCCGACTATTACTGTCTCAATGACATCATTTGCCAGTATTTTCTTTGCTATCGTATCAGTCTGGTTTTGGGTTATGTCGCCCAGAAGAACATACTTTCGTGCGGTCCGAACATTGCCGTCTTCCATACCCATGTCGGTTAATGCCGCCATTACGGACTCGGCCACCGGATCGGTGACGCCGCTTTTCAAATGCACCTCGATTAGTGTTGCCTTTGCCAGGCCGGCCGGCGGACCGCTTCGGCCAATATAATACTCTTCGCAAACCGGGTCGGACAGGAGCTCTTTGCCTACACGCTGCGCAAAATCATCATCGAAATCGGCCTCAATTAGAAAGACTTTAGCTGACTGAACCGCTTCGACCGAGCTGATGCCAAGCTCTTTGATTTCTTCCAGTATGCTGTTACCGTGCACATCGGAAAAACCTGACCGATTGAAAACCTCGAAACGCCATTGTCTCACGATATTAGTTCCTTATTTTTGATTTTATAGTTTATCATAGCACAGCGTTTTTTCCTTGCCATCTCGAGCAAGTTTTCAATTTGTTTTTTATTCCGGCTTTTGATTGCTTTTTTTATTTTCAATAGTTCGGCGATAATTCTATCTATGCCTTTTGTGGTGTTGCCGGCGTTTGTCAGCAGTACGTCGGCCCAGATATTGGCAGGGCTGGATGCTATTCTGGAAGTATCTATAAAACCTTTGCCGGCAAACTTTAGTTCTTCACGACTATTGGAATTTATCAATGCTACTGCTGCTGTGTGTGGTAGATGGCTTATTTTTGCAAAAGTCCTGTCGTGGTTGGCGGGTGTCATTAGCTTCACGGCACAGCCAAGGTCTGACCAGAATTTCTTTAGTGTTTGTACCGCCCGGCGGTTGGTTGTTTTCGTCGTTGTCAAAATGCAGATGGTCTGGTCAAACAAATCATCCCTGGCGAATTCGACGCCCCTTTGTTCTGAACCGGCAATTGGATGCGAGCCGACATAGTGAATAGTTTTCGGCAGCTTTTTGGCTGCCCAGCGGTGGGGCAGAACTTTAGTCGAGCCGACATCAGTGACAATACAGCCGGCCGGTAGGGTATCGCCGATTATGCTGAAGATATTCTCAAATGTGTATATAGGTGTGGCCAGGATGACAAGGTCTGTGCCGGATACACTTTCATGTATGTCGTTGACGATTTCAGTAGCAACTGCCAACTGTCTTGCTTTTGCGCGTGTGGAAGGGCGATGGGCGTAACCCACTGCTTTTACGCCGGGTAAAGAGCGTAAAATCCTTAAAGTTATCGAGCCGCCTAAAAGACCAAGCCCTACTACGGTTATTTGCCTTAAGTCTTTCATAGTCAAGAAGTTATGGATATATGCCTCAGGGTAAATTATGCTAAAAACTATAGCATGGCAAGACAGATGTCAATTTTTTTCTTTTATTTGTGTTATCAAAATGTTAATATTTTAACTTTAGACAATAGTGCCAACGGATATGGCAGAAAAGAAAACGTCCCGCCCGCTGTTTGTGGGCAGGTTTTTTTATTGCCATTTTCGCTGTGTGTGCTGGTATCTTGTGTATCCGCAGCGAACCGGGAAACATTAAAAATAATATGCCGAAAAGTGCTAATAAAATAAGCAACGGTGATCATCTCGACTTTGAGCAGAAAGTAGCTGACCTTGATCGCCAGATGAATGAACTGCGCAAACTCAGTTCGATTAAGGGCATTGACTATTCTTCAGAGATTCGCCAGCTCCGGAGAGAACAAGTTACAGAGCTGAAACGAATCTATTCGAATCTCACCGCCTGGCAAACCGTTCAGGTGGCACGTCATCCGAAGAGACCGCTTTTATCTGACTATCTTGACCTGATGGTAAAAGACTTTCGCGAGTTTCACGGCGATAGATGTTTTGGTGATGACCGGGCAATCGTAACAGGACTTGGCCAGATCGGCAGAGATAGAGTATTCATTGTCGGTCAAAACAAGGGAAGAAACACAAAGGAAAAGGTTGTCTGTAATTTCGGATGTCCCAATCCTGAAGGTTACCGCAAGGCGCTAATCAAGATGAAATTCGCTGAAAAGTATGGCATTCCTGTCATTACGCTCATTGACACTCCGGGTGCCTATCCGGGCATTGGGGCTGAAGAGCGGGGCCAGGCCCAGGCAATAGCAGCCAATCTTCAGGAGATGTCACGTTTAAGGGTGCCGATAATTTGTATATGTATTGGTGAGGGTGGTTCGGGTGGTGCCCTCGGTATAGGTGTGGGTGACAAGCTGGCGATGCTTGAATTCGCATATTATTCGGTGATATCGCCTGAGGGCTGTGCTGCAATTCTCTGGCGTGACGGCTCGCAGGCCCCACATGCCGCCGAGGCACTCAAGCTGACAAGCAAGGATTTGTATAAGCTTGAGCTGGTTGATGCAGTTATTCCCGAACCGCTCGGCGGCGCACATCGCAATGTTCATGACACTGTTTATAATGTCGAGAAATATATTGCCAAAACCCTGCGTGACCTGAAACGCACAAAGGTTGATAATCTGCTTGAAAACAGATACAGGAAATTGCGTTCGATAGGGACCAGTCCGGCAGAAAAACTTCGCCGGAAAACTTTGGCCGGCAGAGAGAGGGTAAGGGCAGCCATAGAAAAAATCCACACAAAACCAAAACCAGTCCCCGCAAAAGTGTGACAACGCTGTGTTATTAGGTGTCAATATCTTCGTTATTTTAGACCTCAAGGGGGGAGAAAATTCACTTTTTTTCAAGGAGAGTGATTATGTCAACTGAGAACAAGACAGCAGCAAAGGAAAAATCTTCACGCACATCAGAGAAAGACGAAAACTTATTAACGAGAAGGGGTTTTATTGGGACAGTAGCCGGAATGGGTGCGGCCGGTTTGCTGGCCGGTGGCGCAAAGGAACTGAAAGAAAAGGGAACAGAGATGCCCATATGGTCGGGAAGTTTGAAAGCCCCGGTCAAACGTGCTCCAGGAGGTCGGAGGACCTCTAAAGATGGTCGTCTGAATTTAATTGTAATCATTGCCGATACGTGGAGGGCGGACCATCTTGGTTGTTATGGCAGTACACGAATAAAAACACCTTATCTGGATAGGTTCGCAAAAGACAGTGTCTTGTTCGCAAACGCCAGTGCTGAAGGCCTGCCTACAATTCCGTGCCGAAGGGTCTATCACACGGGAAAAAGTGTCCTCCCTGAATCAAAGTGGCAGCCCCTTGCCAAGACTGATGTCACCTTTGCCCAGGTCCTCGGCAAACGAGGTTTCACAACCGGTCTTATCGTTGATACGTATCATCATTTCAAGCCGGATTATAATTTCCATAGGGGCTTCGATTCCTGGCATTGGGTGCGGGGCCAGGAAACCGACATGTGGAAAAGCGGCCCAAAAGAAAAATTCGATCCGAAAAAACATATGCCTGCTCATTTATGGAACGAGCGTTATGATAGAAACATGCGTCAATACCTGATGAATACACAGGACAGAAAAAGCGAGAAAGATTATTTCTGTGCAAGCTCCTGTATCGAGGCTATGAACTGGCTCCAGCGAAATGTTAACAGCAGTCCGTTTATGCTCTGGATTGATATGTTCGACCCACATGAACCGTGGGACGCACCTCCACGATTCCAGAAAATGTATCGCGACAAATATCCGTATGAGCGATATCTGTTTGGGTATGGAGTCAGGAACAAGGACATACGTCCTGAAGATTTACCTGTCATTAGAGACCTTTATGCGGCAGAAGTGACATTCAGTGATTACTGTATAGGTCAGCTTTTGAAAAGAGTTGAAGATATGGGGCTGATGGATGATACAATTATAGCCTTTTCAACCGATCATGGCACACACCTCGGCGAGCAGGGGTGTGTACAGAAAACTCCCGCTCTTCTTAATGATTGTGTTACTCAAATTCCATTAATTATCAAGCATCCCGACGCCAGGTTTGCAGGAAAACGCATTGAGGGTCTCGTCAGTGCTGTCGATTTTATGCCTACATTCCTTTCACTGCTTGGAATTGACGACTATAAGAATATGGATGGAGAGGATATGTGGAAATTAGTAACAGGCCGGGCTCAGTCAATACACGATGATGTTTACACGGTATTCCAGAACTTTGGCGCAATCCATAATTTGAATTGGCACTATTTCCAGAATATCAGGGGCAAAAGCCCGGGAAAAGGGCCCTGCCTTTATGACTTAAAAAACGACCCGAAGCAGGCCAAAAATGTTATTAAAGAATTCCCAAAAATAGCGAAAACTTTAAGAAGCAAATTGCAAAACCATCTTAAGGTTGATATACCTGCTTTAAGATTGTGATTGTTTTTTCGATTTTTGTGCAGAAGAGGGAGTTCGGTTATGCACAAACGAGGATTTACTTTAATAGAACTATTGGTCGTGATCGCCATCATTGCCTTATTGATGGCGATATTGATTCCGGCACTGCAAAAGGCCAGAGAACAGGCAAAGGACGCCATTTGCAAAAGCAACATGCGCCAAATCGGCCTCGGCGCCGAATTATACGCCGAAGACTATGACTCTTGTATCCCACGTAGTAAGAGAAGTGGTCCAGATGGAGCTTGGTATCAACTTTTTATGCCTTATTTGGCCCAGAGACCAGTCGATAATGATTACCGTAATGTAAAGATATATCGTTGTCCATCCTATCATGACACTGATCAGACCGTCTGCTATGTCGTCAATGGCTGGGAGTTCCAGAGTGAAACAGATATGGTCGGCCACGAAGTAGAGAAACCTACTCCGCTGTCTGCCTGTCGTAACCTGGCATCTACTATCTATCTTGCAGATAACGAGTATGGACCCTGGCGGGATATAATCAGAAAAGCCGATGACCCGGGATGGCGTCGATGCGATGTATGGCAGACGGGACACTTGCCCACTTCGAATAGTGAGGGCTATACTAATGGCCGAAGAGTGGCACGAGACCGTCATAAAAACAACGGCTGTAATAATCTATATCTCGACTGGCACGTCGAATGGATAGCCGCCGAGAAGATGACCGTAAACATATGGCGGTTTAAAAAATAACATATTGACCACTTCGCCAGCTTGGGTTATCTTATTAGCGACCAATTGTGGAACGTATATTGTCTGGTAAATTCTGATTGGTAATTATTAAGTCCGGCGGAGTAGCCGGGCAGAGTTCATTTAGGAAGTTCTTGGTTTAATGAAACCGAAACGAGAAGGAGCGCCGAAATAATGAAACTCAGACTCATTCTTACATCTTTGATTGTATTGGTTTGGTCAATTGCTTTGACCGGTTGTGAAAGCGGGGCGAAGAAAGAAGCAGAGTTGGCATTGGCCGCAGCCAAGGCTGCTTTAGAGCAAACTAAACTGGAACTGGTTGATGTTACGCAATTCCGTGATAGGCTGCAGGGGCAGGTCAAGGAGCTCA
>JAUWLI010000329.1 GCA_030613765.1 Phycisphaerae bacterium | reverse complement strand
CACTCAGCATCAGAAAAAATTCGAGAGTGGGCTCACTTCGATACTAACTCGAATAAGGCCCCAACCGCATAGCCTCAGCCACCTCATTATTTATTGTTTAAAAGATGATTTCTCTTGTTCTTGGAAAGGTACCAGACCACGATTAATAATTTTATGTATGATCCCAATAAGTCTTTTGTTAAAAACGTGGTCTGTCCCCTATTGTTATACTATTGTTATATTGTTATGCTGTTATCACATATAAAAACGCGACTTCGTGTCGCGAATAACGATTGAGTTCACCTGCATTTTGGAGCGACAGCGGAAAAATGTCAGGTGAAACGATTTGGTAGTTGGTAGCACAACCGGCAGTTTCCACTCTCTGGCGGATGACAGCTACGAAACAATCAACCGCCGGAAGAGTCAGCCGGTTGCGGCTGCTCAAACGGTCCCCTTTCCGGCGTCAAATCCTTCGCACCTGTTCCCGGAAGGATTTCGAAGCCCATATCAAACTGGGCCAATGAATTTTTGAGCAGATCATAAGGTTCGCGGTTGCCTTCCAGTTTCGCTTTTCCACTGGCGATTTGTTCGTCGAACGTCGCCTTGCCCAACATCACCGTCTCCAAGTCGGCGCGATTGATTGTGATGGTCAGGTCCGGTTTTTCCGCTTGATGACCCTTGATGTTGGTGAGCGCTGAGTTGCTCAGTTCCACGACGAACTTCTCCTCGTTGTCAGGTGTGGCGAAGTTTATGACGAAGTGTTTCCCAGCGACCTTGTCGCTTTGCAGACGAACACCGAGAAAGTCGAGCCATAGCGCCGTGGTCATGCCCTTGATCATGTCCGGCCCGCTCGCCTTGGGGGCAACCCCTTGGGGGATTCCGTTCCGAAGCTCGAGGGCAGCAGCAAGGAAGCTGTTGCGCAGGCTCGGGCTTTCCTTCTGGTAACCGATCTGCTCGAACACATCGGCGAGCAGGTCCTTGGCTTCCTGATTCTGGGGATCTGCGAAAATCAGCTTGTTCAGGATTTCCACTGCATGAAGATACTTGCCCTGATCGTGGAGTTCTCTTCCTTTGGCGATGATCTTTTTCGCTCCCCCCATCATCTCGACGTAGAGAGGAGCGGAGTCCCGCGGGGAAAGAGGAACGAGGGTCGCAGGATTGGCATCCCAGTAGCCGAGGTAACGGTTGATGACGGCGCGGCTGTTGTGCTGCTCCGAGCCGTGATAACTGTGGGCCGCCCACTGCTGCTTCAGGCTCTCAGGCAATTTATAGACGTTGTGAATCTGGTTGATCGTCACGCCTTTGTTGGCAAGGTGCAGCACCTCGTTGTTCAGGTGGGCATAGGCGTCACGCTGGGTCCGCATGACTTCCAGTATCCTTTCGTTGCCCCAGCGCGGCCAGCTGTGAGCGGAGAACATCGTCTCGGCTTCGAGCCCAAACAGGTAGATGGCATTGTTGATCTGCTTGGACCACTCTAAGGCGTCGCGAACCATAGCACCGCGCAAGGTATAGATGTTGTGAATGGTGCCCGTGATATTCTCCGCGGCCCAAAAGGTCTTGAGGTCCGGGAAATAAGTGTTCATCTCCGCCGGGGCTTCAGTGCCGGGCGTGTTCTGAAAGACCATCCGCACTCCGTCGACGGTCATTTCCTCGATGTCGTCGGAGACAATCACGTTCGGCTCGATTATCCCGAGATTGCCGGACGCCGTATTCTTGCCGATGGCCTGGTCCACGTGGCCGAAGGGGCTGCGGGGCAGTAGCACGCCATACTGGTAGAACATGCGGCGGGTCATGGCGTTGCCGGCCATGACGTTTTCCGCCACCGCGTGTTCCATGAACCCGACCGGCGCGATGAGCTTCACTTTTCCGCTACGCACATCCGCCTCGTCCACCACGCCTCGCACGCCACCGAAGTGGTCGGCGTGCGAGTGAGAGAAAACCACTGCCACTACCGGGCGCTCGCCGAGTTGTTCATTGATGAACTTGAGGGCTGCGGCCGAAGTTTCCTTGCAGGTTAGCGTGTCGAATACAATCCATCCCTTGTCGCTCTTGATGAAGCTGATGTTGGCAAGATCGAATCCGCGAACCTGCCAGATATGGTCGGGCACGACTTCGTAGAGCCCGTAAGCCATGTTCAGGATCGCCTGGCGCTGAAGTGAGGGATGAATGCTGTCGAAGTCCTTGCCTTCTTCCAGTAGCCAATCGTAGCTACCCATGTCCCAGGCGATATTGCCTGCTTCGGCCTTGATCTGTTTGTATTTCGGCGCCGCAATGAAACCACGCTTAGCTTCCTCGAAGTCACGCTCGTCTTGGAAGGGGAGCGACTTACGCTGGTTGTTCTGCAGTTCCAGCGTAAATTTTGAGGGCGGCTTGCCCTTCGGATCAAAGTGTTGCTCTTGTGCAAAGGTGGGACTGCCTATCACGAAGATGGCCACCATGGTAATCGCCATCACCAGTTCTTTGTTTCTGTTCATGTTGTACCTCCTTTTTGGGTTTTGGGTTTATACTCTCGACCAGCGAATCGCGGCGCTGACCGGCGCCGGGAACAAGTTAATACCTAGTTTCTCGATATCTACACCAAGTTAAAAAAGTTGACAACGTAAAATCAACAAGATATTCTGTTTTTAGTCGTATAATACCACCTGGTGACTGGGTAACAAGAAACCGGATAACATTCCATGATTCAAATTCCTGCGCAGCTTCTTCGTCAATACACAACCTTTATTGCTCATCAAGGAGTGGTGCAGCAGGAGCAGCGGTATTATGTGAAATGGATTCGATTTTACTTTGATTATTGCCATAAATACAATTATCGGCAGCGGCAGTGCAGCGAAACAGTTCTGAACGCCTTTATGGAAAAGTTAAAAGAAAAGAAGCAATCTCAGAAACAGATACGACAGGCGCACCATGCCGTTACGCTGTATTGTGCATCGCTTTCTCAAGCCGCCGGCAAGCTCACAAACAATCATGCGCAGAGACTTACAGGTACCACATCCTTGTCCGCACATAACAGGACGGGGATGATTTGTCAACAAAACAAACAGTTGCTGGATTCTGTAACCTGCACGCGTGAGCCGGTCATCGCTGAAAAAAAGGGGCTGAAAACAAACAGAGCTGACTGGACCGAAGTGTATAAAGATCTGCAGAATGTTATTACAGTCCGGCATTATTCGCCCTCAACCCTGAAAACGTATACCGGCTGGACTCGGAAATTTCAGGCCTTTACAAAAAGCAAAGATCCCCGTTTATTGACGGTTGATGACGTTAAGGCGTTTTTAACCTGGCTTGCAGTGGAAAAGCATGTCGCTGCAGCCAGCCAGAATCAGGCCTTCAACGCCCTGTTGTTTATGTTTCGTCATGTGCTGGACAAAGAATTCGGAAAGATTGATGGTATCGTCCGCGCAAAGAGAAAACCGTATATTCCGGTGGTACTTTCCAGGGAGGAGGTTGATCGGATCATTGCTCTGCTGAAGCATCCCTACAGGTTGATTATAAGCCTGATGTATGGCTGTGGT
>JAUWLI010000326.1 GCA_030613765.1 Phycisphaerae bacterium | reverse complement strand
GCATGTTTTCTGAAGCCTGACAGCGGGTCAGCTTCTATATGTGGGCACGATATTTTGCGTAATCCCGTTGAAGTCAGGCGGTTGCTTGGATATCTGGCAGAGAATTCACCGGCCTACAATGAGATGACGGTTGGAGGATTTTTAGAGTTCGTCTGCGATGTCAGGCAGATTAAGGGCAAGGACCGCAAGCGGGCGCTTGACCGGGTTGTTCCGATGTGTTCGGTTGAGTCTGTGTACCACCAGACAATTGAGACATTGTCGAAGGGATATCGGCGGCGGGTGGGATTAGCTCAGGCATTAATTCATGACCCTGATGTGCTTATTCTTGATGAGCCAACCGACGGTTTGGACCCCAATCAAAAACATGAGGTGAGAGGGCTGATAAATAGTATGGCCAAGGACAAGTGCATTATTATCTCAACTCACATTCTCGAAGAAGTTGAGGCCGTTTGTTCGAGGACAATAATTATTTCCAGGGGGCGAATACTGGTGGATTCAACGCCCAAGGAGTTGAAAGAGAAGTACAAGTGCAGTCTTGATGAAGTCTTTCGTAAGATTACGAAGGCCAAGGTTGCTTAGATTTTGTTTATTCAGTCGGGAAAATAATATGATATTTTCACAGGAGTACAAAAATGCATAGCTTTTGGGCAGTATTCAAAAGGGAGCTAAAAAGCTATTTTACAACCCCTATTGCATACGTGTTTCTTGTAATTTTTCTTTTTTTCTCGGGGTACCTGACATTCAAGCAGGGCTTCTTTGAAATGCGGCAGGCAGATATGCGGGTGTTCTTTATGAATCTTCCGCTGCTGTTTGTTTTTATGGTACCGTCAGCGGCGATGCGTCTTTGGGCTGAGGAACGCAGGGTCGGTTCGATCGAGCTGCTGTTTACTTTACCGATTACAGTGACTCAGGCGGTCCTGGGCAAATTCTTTGCCGCGTGGCTTTTTCTTGGGATGGCATTGGCTTTAACGTTCCCTATGCCGATAACAGTTTGCTACCTCGGGAACCCTGATATCGGCTTAATAATTACCGGTTACCTGGGCAGCTTTTTGATGGCGGGTGGATTTCTTGCCATTGGATGTTTCTTTTCGGTGGTCAGTAAGAACCAGGTAATAAGTTTTGTTCTCTCAGTGGTTGCCTGTTCGGTTCTTGTTTTTGCGGGTAAGCCGACAACGCTGAATTATCTTTCGACGTTCTTTCCTGCGGGCCTGGTATCAGCGATAGAGACCATGAGTTTTCAGACACACTTTGAGTCAATCCAGAAGGGGGTGCTGGAGTTTAAGGACCTCTCTTATTTTGTTTTACTGATAGTTGGTTGGATTGCTGCCAGCAGTATTGTTTTAGATGAAAGGAAGGCGAGCTAATGAACCGGACAATAAGAGCAATTATAGGTGCGGTTTGTATCTTGGTGATTGCTTTCTGTGCGATAAGCATTTTTCAAAATGTCGGCAAGCCGTTGAAGATTGATGTTACTGACCAGAAGCTTTATACGCTTTCGGATGGTACCAAGTCAATTTTGGCCAAGCTTCATCAAAAGGTTGTGATAAAGTTTTATTACGCGAAGACCGCAGCGCTGAAAGGGCCGGACCAGATTAAGTTTTTCAATAATTATTACGAGTTTGTTAAGTCGTTATTGGAAGAATACGTCGCAGCGGCAAAAGGTATGGTTGAGCTGCAGGTAATCGACCCGAGGCCTTTTTCCCAGGATGAGGTCGATGCATTGCAGTTCGGCTTGAAGCGTTTTTCTATAACGGAAGAAGAGAGCTTTTTCTTCGGATTAGTAGTGCGGACGCCGTTTGGAGTTGAGAAAGCGATACCGTTCTTTTCGCCGGACCGACAGAATTTTGTCGAGTATGACATAAGCTACCTGATAGATACTGCCATTACTCGTCAGAAGAAGAGTATAGGTATCATGAGTTCGCTGCCTGTAATGGGCCAGGATATCAGCCCCTACATGGCCCAGATGATGCGGATGCAGAACCAGCAGCCACAACCACCCTGGACTATCGTGCAGCAATTGCGAAAGAAGTATGAAGTCAAAAGTGTGGCTACAGATGTTAATGAGATTACGGATGTTGATATTTTACTGGTAATCCATCCTAAAGAGCTGCCGGAGCAGGCGTTGTTTGCAATAGATCAGTTTGTGCTAAAAGGCGGCAAGACGATTGTATGTGTTGACCCTCATAGTATGGTGGACAAGCCGGACCGAATGGCAATGCAAATGGGCAGGCCGCCTTCGCAGAGTTCGGACCTCAATGTGCTTTTGCGAAACTGGGGGCTTGAAATGCCAGCGAATACGTTCGCCGGGGACAAAGCCCTGGCGGGTATGGCACCGATGGGGACTAACCGAAGAGCGGAGAAAGTCATTGGTTTCCTTAATCTTGTGCCGAGCTGCTTCAATAATGAGAATGTTATCACGGCCGAACTTAACCAAGTGAATGTATTGTTCGCAGGTGTACTGAAGGAAGTTGTGGGTTCCGATGAGGAAGAAAGCAATACTGAGATCCAGCGAACGCCGCTTTTGATGACGACCAATCGGGGTAATAGCTGGACGGTGAGCAGTCCATACGAGTTAATGATTATGGACCCGTCACTCCTCATGGGCAAATTTATCGATGGTGACGGTGTTAATCCAGTGCACATGGCTTATCTGGTCACGGGTCGTTTTAAGAGCAGTTTTCCCGAAGGCATTGAGATTGAAGTCGATTCGAGCGTGGAGGGACCTTCGGAAGAAGCAAAGGACCCGAATGACAAGAAGAAAACCATAAGGCTGATTCCAGAATTAAAAGAGGCGAAAGAAGTCTGCGCCGTTGCCGTTTTTGCAGATGTTGATTTTATAAGCGATATGTTAGCGTACCGGGACTTTTATGTTTTCGGCAAAGTTCCCAATGCCGACAATGCGGCTTTAATACTGAATACAATTGATGATTTGGGTGGCTCAAGTGATTTGATTTCAATCAGGTCTCGTGGGAACTTTAGACGTCCCTTTGTTGTTGTTGACAGGATTGAAAGGGAGGCGGAAGCCGAAACTGCCAAGGAATTAGCGGCAATTGAGGTAAAAATTGCAGGCTTCAACAGGGAGCTGCAGTCTATTCTCGCCTCTGCCAAACAGGGCCAGGAAGAGGTAATTGGCAGTTCGATAATGCAGAAAAGACGTGAGCTTGAATTGGAGATACAACAGGCCAACAGCGAGAAACGCGTGATCCAGATGAAAAGACGTGAAGATATTGATAGTTTAGGCGGAAAGCTACAGATGGCTAATACGTTGATAGCGCCGGCCGTTATTCTGATAATTGCCATAGTAGTGAGTATCCGCCGTAATATAAGAAAGAGACATTATATCAGCCACACAAGTGATGCTTGATTCGTTTTCTGCGAAGTATGAAGCGAAACAGGAGACATGCTTTTTGAGATACGAACAGGGAGTTTTACAATGAGCAACAAAAACCTTACAATATTGGGCATAGTTACGGTCTTGATGGTCATATGGGCTGTGGTTCAGTCACGTGTTTCGAGCATTCCAAGGTCAGGGCCGGAAGC
>JAUWLI010000072.1 GCA_030613765.1 Phycisphaerae bacterium | reverse complement strand
ACGATTAAAGGTGACTTATCGCAGCTTCAGGATGTTCCCGACGGAGCGATTGTCTGTATAGAAGCGGATTAATGCGAATTTGTTCTGCCATAAAGGACCCAGAAGGCCCTTAGTTAGTAGTTCGTAGTCAAAAAGGAACGTAGGTAATATTGGCATTTTTTACACTAATCTATTGCTTTGTCCTACAATTGTGATATATTCGCTCGTGTTATCAATAAGTTTCGTGGTTTACTGATTAATAAAATAGTATAAGGGATTAGCTATGAAGCATAAGTACTCATTTCTATTAGCGGTTGCTCTAATTTGTGCGACGATGGTACTTGTCTCATGCAGGAGTGCCAGAGTCCGCAGGACATCGAGCCGTAAGCACGAGCACGTATACGTACAAGGGCCTCCGCCGCATGCTCCTGCCCACGGCTACCGCCATAAACATCACGAACACGGTGTTGAACTCGTTTATGACTCAGGGCTGGGAGTCTATGTAGTCGTCGAACTTGCCGACCATTTCTACTTCAAGGGCCACTATTACCGTCACGGAGAGACTCACTGGGAAATAGGCGTGCATGTCGAAGGTCCATGGGAAGTGGTAGCCGAGAAGTCACTGCCGAAGGGTCTACGTAGCAAAAAGAAGGGCAAGGGTAAGCCGAAAGGGCCTCCGCTGCATGCTCCTGCCCACGGCTACCGCCATAAACAGCACGACGCTGAGCTCGTTTATGACTCAGGGCTGGGCGTCTATGTAGTCGAACTTCCCAACCATTTCTACTTCAAGGGCCACTATTACCGCCACAGAGAGACCCATTGGGAAATAGGCGTGCATGTCAACGGTCCCTGGGAAGTGGTGGCCGAAGAGTCTTTGCCGAAGGGTCTTCGGGGCAAAAAAAAGGGCAAGGGTAAACCGAAAGAACATCCAGGCAAAGGTCGCGGTCTCGGCCTCGAAAAGAAGAACTGATAACAGTCATCGCCGATAAACTTGTGCCCACATCTTCTTTCGAAAAGCGATGAAATCCGCGCAATGTTATATTGAGCGGATAAATACTTAGTTTGGGTATTTTGTAAGCCCGGCAGCGTAGCTGGGCGAAACTCATATTAGAATTATCAAATAGAAGGAGACGTATTATGAAAAAGATTATACTTTCACTGTTTGTTTTGCTTCTTCTGTTGTGGAACAGCAGTTTTGTTTTTGCAAAGGGAAAAGGTAAAGACAAAGGTGCTGGCGGACAGAACAAGCAACCAAAGGAGGTCCAGGATAAGGGCAAGTCCGAGGACAAAAGGGTAACTGCAGAAAAAGGCGTAGAGAAGGGTAAGAGCAAAGTTGAGGCTGAGAAACAACGTGCCAGTGCCAGCAAGGGCGAGGCTAAGAAAGAAGAAAAACAGGGCGGCGGGGAAAAAGCCAAGGGTAAAGCCCTGGAAAAAGGGACCGCTAAAGGGAAATCTGCGGAAAATACCGGAAAAGGCAAGGGACAGCAGCAAAAAATGAAGGCCCTTGAAAAGCAGATGCTTCGTGAGGAAGCAAAATATCGGAAACGCCAGGCTCATTTTAAACGAATCAGGGAATTGGCCACTAAAAAAGGTAATAAAACCATCCTTGAAAAACTCAAGATCCTTGAAGGAAAAGAACAAGGCCGTTATGAGAGCAAGCGAAAACGTACGATGGAAATGATGCAACAGATTGAAACAGGTGAAGGCAAAACGCTCCAGAAAACTGTAGAGAAAAGCGCTGCCAAGCAAAAGGGAAAGGCAAAAACCGAGGCTGAAAAAGAGAAAGCCAAAGAGAAGGCAGAAAAGACCGAAGAATAAGTTTAGTGAATCCATAAATAGAGATGCATTAGTATAGTGGTCACCATAATAAGAATATCCATTTGCAAAGGAATAAAATCATGCTTCGAAAACTATTCATTATAATTGTCCTGACAACACTAAGTACCTTCTACCTTAGCGGATGTGACGACTCTTCAAGTGACGCTGAATCCGAGGTAGTGGTTAAGACCGCGGCAGAATACGAGGCCGAGGCGGAAGCACAAATCACCGAAGAGAACATGGAAGAAGAGCTTAAGAAGCTGGAAGAGGCTGTTGATAAGGAAATCAGCGAGGAGCCATAGCCAACCATGCTTTTGCTGTTCTTCATGAAAGAACGGTGAGAAGTTAGCGTAGATATTGGTAGGGCTTTAGGACATTGTCTCCAAAGAATCAATGCCGAAGGGTCTTCGTGGCAAAAAGAAGGGCAGGTGTAAGCACATCCCCGTCAAAGCAGGGAACGGGAACACCTTTTTATTGCCATTACAATTTTGCCCAATGTAAATGAGGCCTAAACTATCATTTTAAATTCTTGCCAAATATTGCTTTTCCGGTTATAATATTAAGATTGCGGTTAATTTATAAGCCGAAAAGGAGCGAACCAGTTGTTAGTTGAAACGTAATAAAGACGATAATTCCATTATTGTGGGAAAAAATGGAAAAAACGTTAATTTTGAGGAAAAAATATGGAAACAAATGAAGAAAAGGCACAACAAAACGAGAGTTCCTATGATTCATCAGGTTCGGGCGGCGATTGCTGCTCGTCCGGTTCGGGCAGTTTGAAAAGCCTGAAGACCGCAGCATTTGTTCTGGTAATACTGGCGGCTGGTGCGTTGGCGGCCCATTCGGTGCTTTCAAACGGGACTAATTCACCCTGCGCTGCTGGTGTCTGTCCATTGAACAAGGCCTGTTCATCCAGCGAAACCTGTGGGGCCACCGAGGCCAATCCCGGCAATGTAACGTGCCCATCGGAGAAGAAGGCGAATAATCCTTCTTCCTGCTGCCCGAAAACAGGGGCTCCAAGTGGTTGTCCGAAAGCCGCGACTCCGGGTAGCTGTCCGAATACGGAGACTCCAAGTAGTTGTCCGAAAACAGCCACCGTTCCAGGTTGTTGTCCGAATGCCGGCTCTGAATAAGGAGACGAATATTGCAAGAATGGATCAATCAGACTCTGGAGTCTGAAGCGCTTAGTGTAACAGTCCTGCTTGCATCCTTTCTCCTGGGTCTGATAAGTTCGATAGCATGCGCATGCTGTACTTTTCCGATATTAGGAGCTGTAGTTGGGTATTCCGGTTCGCGAAAGGGCAGAGGCTGGCAGGCGGCTTTATTTGCCGGCCTTTTTTTCATGCTCGGAGTAATAATTGCGACCGTCATCCTCGGAAGCATGGCGGGCTTTATGGGGCAGGTTGCCCAAACTACATTAGGCAGGTATTGGAAGCTCTTCGGGGGATTCATTTTAATTCTTTTTGGTCTGGGCACACTCAGATTGCTCCCTTTTAAATTGCCCAAGAGGAAAGTTCCCGAAGGCAAATCAAGGCCGACAGGACTCTTCCCCGCGGCGTTGTTCGGCCTCGTTATCGGAGGAGGGATCGGATTCTGCTCGATGCCATGCAATCCCGGGATTTTCATTGTGTTGGGAGTAGCTGTTCTGCAGGGATATACCCTCTGGACTTTAGCGATACTGGTCACCTATGCAATCGGATTCAGTTTGCCGTTAGCAGCGATAATGTTGGGGGTGTCTTTCGGTAAGTCGGTGGCCAGGGCGAAGACAACAGTTGCAGCTATAAGAATTGTAGCCGGAGTCGTCCTAATTGCTGTCGGCTTTTATTTCCTGGCGACCATATGATAATTGAAAAGCAACTAATTTATCTTTTATAATCCACAATCGCCATTATATTTCCAAAGTACCAATCAATCTATTTCTTGCTTAATAAGACTTTTGTGGTTATAAATCAGCTATGAAACTGAGTTGGGCCAATCGGATTACGATTCTTCGGATTCTGCTGATAGTTCCGTTCATTAGCTGCATGTTGAAGATAAACGATGCTGAATTCGGCAACGTGATGCGGTATATCGCTATTGTTATTTTTTTGTTCATGGCAATTAGTGACGCGTTCGACGGCTATATGGCTCGTCGAAACAGGCAGATTACCAGACTCGGTGCCTTTCTTGACCCTATGGCGGATAAGCTGCTTATAACCAGTGCCTGCCTGTTGCTTATCTCGAAGCAGGGAAGTGTTGAAGGTTTTCCCCTGCCGTCACTTGTTGTAATCTTGATAATAAGCAAAGATGCAGTTTTGACGTTAGGATTCGTCACTCTTTATTTTTTCACTTCGAAGATTTACACCGCTCCTATTTTTGTCGGTAAAGTTGCGACAGTTCTGCAGTTGTCGATGGTGGCGGGGATTCTACTTGGCCCGGAGTTCTCAAGTTTTTTACCCGGCTGGATTTGGTTTCTTCAGGTATTGTGGTGGTCGGCGGCGGGGACTGCTATTTTGGCAGTTATTATTTACATTCGCAACGGGGTCCGCTATTATGAAGAGTACGAGCAAGATGCCGGGCAAGGAAAGTAGGGGGTTTCCTTTGTCGTCCGGGTATCTGCGAATTGATTGGTATTTTTAACTGACGGTCATTTCAGAGAGTTGAAGATAGATGTTAATAAAGGGACGTAAGATGAAACGGGCGTATTGGATTATAATCGTTACGGCGGCCATGAGCATTTTCTGCGGTACGGGATGTCAGGTCCATCGCAGCGCTTCGGCTTGTCCACGTTTACCCGGAGCCCGGGCTGTTATCGATGCAGGCTTTTATCCTACCCTCCAGGCTGCGATAGAGGCGGTGCCAGAAGGCGGCGGTGTTGTCCGTATCCCGCCTGGTACGTTTGAGATTAACGAACCCTTGAGAGCCTCTACGTCCGACCTGCTCATCGAAGGGGCGGGTACTGCAACGCACATTAAGAACGTCAACATCGAAGGCAAGCCCGCATTGATACTTCAGCACCCCAGCGGCACCGATGACCGAAAGCATGAGTTGTGGCGGATTCGGCTGGCCAACTTTCGTATTACCGGCAATGATAAGAGCGGCTCCGGCATCGAGGCACGGCGCATCAACGAAGTGTTCATTGATGGTGTCACCGTTAGCTATCACGGCGGTGACGGAATTGTGCTTGACCATTGCTACGAGGATCCGCGTATTTGCGATTCGCTAATCACCTATAACAAGGACACCGGGCTCAATCTAATCGGCTGCCACGATATTATTGTCTCCTCGAACCAGTTTGAGGAGAACCGGGACGCCGTACGGTGCATTGACGGCTTTAATCTTACCATGACCGGCAACAACCTCGACGATCACCTCGGCGACGGTATCGTCATCGAAAACACATACGGCTCGGTTGTCTCAGGCAATATGATCGAAGAGTGCAGGGGCACAGCTATCGTGCTCGACCGAGACTGCTACGGCGTAACGCTCAGTGCCAATGTCATAGCGCATGACGAATCGGGAGGAATCGACCTGCGCGATGCGCACGGCTGTACTATCAGTGCCAACACCTTCACTATCATGGGCGGGCACGCTTTAGCGATAGGCCCCAAGAGTGGGCGCATCACTGTTACCGGCAATAACTTTTCCGACAGCTACATCGGTGGCGGAGAGGTGAAACGCGGCGCCAGCGACCTTAAGGCAGGCGGTATGATTATTGTTGGAACTTCAGATGTGGTTATTTCCGGCAATGTGTTTTCGGGTGTTCGGCCAAAGGCGCTGGCCGTCGAAGGTGAACCGAGCAAGCGTGTGGTGTTCACCAACAATGTGTTAACCGACGTGGAAAGTGATCATGCGAAATTAGATGATTCATCTTTAGTTAACGATAACTTAGAGCCGGAGAAATAATGAATAAACCGAAGATTGATAACACTCGCAGCGATTGGAAGATTATCTGGAATAATTCCTAAATGTTTTAAAATAGCAGGTTTGGATAACTAAGAAATGGCAGTGAAATTCAGCGAAATACCGGAAGTCCTGGAAGAGCTTCGTCAGGGTAAAATAATCGTGGTTGTAGATGCTGAAGACCGCGAGAACGAAGGTGATCTGGTTTGCGCGGCTGAAAAAGTGACGCCGGAAATTATTAACTTTATGGCCAAGTATGGTCGCGGTCTTATTTGCCTGCCACTTACGGCCGAGAAATGTGATTCACTTGGTCTATACCCGCAGACGGTAGATAATACGGCCCGATTCGGTACGGCGTTTACGGTTAGTATTGACGCGGCTGAAGGGATAAGTACCGGCATTAGTGTCGCTGACAGGGCAAAGACGATTCAGGTGACGATTGCCGACGAGACTAAAGCAAGTGACCTTGTCCGTCCGGGCCATATATTTCCATTACGAGCAAGAGAAGGCGGGGTATTAGTTCGAGCGGGGCAAACTGAGGGATCAGTCGATTTGGTGCGATTGGCGAATCTAAAACCGGCCGGGGTCATCTGTGAAATTATGAACGAAGACGGTTCGATGGCACGGGTACCGGAGCTGTTGAAATTCTGTGAAAAGCACGAGGTGAAGATTGTTTCGATCGCCAAGCTCATAGAATATCGCCTGCAGCGCGAGACTCAGATCAAGCGTGTTGAGAGCGTGAATTTGCCTACGGACTACGGAGAATTCAAGCTGATTGGCTATGAGAGCAAACTATCATCTGAGCCGCATCTGGCATTGTGCAAAGGCGGTATTGGCGACCTGAATGAGAATGGCAAGCCTATCGAACACAACGAGCCGGTGTTGGTAAGGGTGCATTCTGAATGTATGACAGGGGATTTGTTTCATTCTCAGCGGTGCGAATGTGGTTATCAATTGATAACTGCGATGAAGATGATCGAAGAGGTCGGCAAAGGGGCCTTGATTTATCTTAGGCAGGAGGGCAGGGGTATTGGGCTGACCAATAAACTGAGGGCTTATAAACTTCAGGAGCAGGGTCTTGACACAGTTGAGGCCAATCTGAAGCTGGGATTTATGGCCGACAAGCGGGATTATGGAGTTGGTGCTCAAATCTGTCGCGACCTGGGTTTGAGGGAGATACGTATATTGACTAACAATCCGAAGAAAATAAGTCGGCTTGAGGTTTATGGTATAAAGATTGTTGAGCAGATACCATTGATGGCTGAGCCGAGCAAACATAATATCGACTATTTGCGAGCGAAAAAATACCATCTTGGCCATATGCTCGATGAGGATTTATAGTTTATGAAAACGGCAGGTGTAACATTACAAATATTTTTCTGTATATTGCTGTTTGTTGAGGCAGGTTGTGAGCCGGCGCAGGTTGGCATTAAGAAGAATGGAAAGCCGCTTAAGTCTGTTAACGATTGCAATGAAATTTCCTTCTATGCTCCTTATGCTCCGATGAAAATTGATATTGTGCCATTAACTGAATTCACCGGCGTCAACGATGCGGGCGAAGAGTCAAAGATAAAGATCTATGTGAGTTTGTTGGACTCCTTTGGTTATCAGATAAAGGCGCCTGGGATATTTCGTTTTGAATTGTACGAGAAAGTTCCTCGCTCGGCTGAACCGAAGGGAAGGAGAATTGTTATCTGGCCGGATATTGATTTGAACGATATAATTGAAAACAACCGTTACTGGCGGGACTTTTTAAGAGCCTACGAATTCAGTCTGCCTTTCGAGTCAGAGGCGAGCCAAAACTACATATTGGAAGCCACGTGCATATGTCCCAACGGTAAACGTCTTTCGGCTGAGTTTGTCCTTACACAGACAAAATGATTTTTTTGCGGTTGTATACAGAAATTAAGTGCATTCCATATTTACCTGTCTGGTTAAATTAGGTTGACCAGAAAGGTCAAATCTGCGATTATATCCTGCAGTTTGACCTCATTTATTTATCGGAACGTTTTCGGGCAATGTGTGTCTAATTGATGGAAAAAGGCGTGACAGAAGTGGCAAATATCGAAATTGACGATGCTTTATTGGTTGAGCAGTGCAGGCAGGGCGATTCAGCGGCGATGGAAAGGCTCATCCTTAAGTATCAGAATCGCATATATAACGTTATATTGAGAATATGTGTAAATACCGATGATGCTACGGAACTTACGCAGGATACGTTTGTCAAAATAATAGAAAAGATCGATGAATTCGAGGGCAGAAGCAGCTTTTACACCTGGGCGTTTAGGATAGCTGTTAATTTGACTCTGAATTATTGCCAGCGAAACGTCAGATTTAAGCACAAAAGCCTTGATGCCGAAGACGATGAGCACAACCAGCAGGCAAGGCGAGAGTTGAAGGAGTTTTTGACTGATGAAAGCTGCCCTGATCCGGCGGCGGCGGCTCAGAACAAAGAACTCTGCGGCATGGTTATCGACGCGCTGATGAAATTAGATGATGCGCATAGGGCGGTTGTTGTGTTACGTGATATTGAAGGTATGAATTATGCCCGAATTGCAGAGGTTCTGGATATAGAACTGGGTACGGTTAAGAGCAGACTGAGCAGGGCCAGAAGCAATCTAAGAAAGATTATGGAGGCCATATTACAATGAGCCAAATAGAGAATCCAGAAATAGAAGAGTTGCTGAATAGCTATATTGATGGAGAGCTAACGGAAAGGGAGAAGACCGAGGTTCAACGGCTGATATCACATGATACACAAGTTGCACAGCGGCTGCGAGAGCTTCAGACGAGTAAGATGTTGGTTAGCTCTTTGCCTCGTGAAGAGGCACCGGCCCTGATTCTGGATGAGGTAAAGGCTTCTTTGGAAACAGAGGTACTATCAGGCGAGCGATCCTGGAGCGAGGAACCTTCCGGCGGGCGTGTAGGTGTCAGGCATCTGATGTTTCGCAAGTTTTTAGCTGCTGCGGCTATGGTTGGGCTGGTAGCTATTTTGGGGGGTGTGGTTTACACGATTGTTGCCCCTGAGTCTCCTCCAGTACCTGTTGCGGTAGCATTTGATGGCAGGCTTGAATTGAAAACGGATGCATTTAGCACGGTTAATACATTTATCGACAGGGCGATTGAGGATAAGGGCCTTTCTAATTCCATCAGCGTAGAAAGCCAGGGCGGCAAACGCGTATATTCTCTTACTTGCAGCCAGGAGGACTTAAATTTACTTCTGGCTGACTTGACTGATGTTTGGGAGAGTTGCAATTCGACGACGTTATTTGTTGACACCAAGTTGCCCGGCGAGCAAAAGTTCGATGGTGTTAGCACAGCCGGTATCATCAAGATTGTTGATGATTTGATAACCCCGGTAAAACCGATTATTACCAAGGATGAAGAAGAGATAGAAGAGCCTGCGAGGCGAGTGAAGGATGCGAAAAAAGTGCATATGAGCATTGTGGTTGCAGGAAGCGAATAATAGATTCGCTGTATGGAGAGGGCATCATTCGGTGTAGTTGAGACCGCTTAACATACACAATTCAAACAAATCGCGGAACTGATAAAGTAAAGTGGCTAAGCCGATTTCTTTTTGCCTTTTGTGCTTGGCTTGGGTTTATCTGTGGACTTTGAATCTTTGCTTTTATCAGCGGTTTTCTTTTTCGTGGTGGACTTGTCGGCTCCGGCAGCTTTTTTCTCCCTTTTTTCGCCTTCCTTATAGCTCTCGCTTCTATAATCGGTTTGGTAAAATCCGGAGCCTTTGAAGATTATTCCTGAGCCGGTTCCTACGAGTCGTTTCAGGGTTGACTTTCCACATTCCGGACATTTTCGCAGAGGCCTGGCCGTTATTGACTGGAACCGCTCAAACTCGCATTTACAATTTTCACATATATACTCATAAGTCGGCATAGCAGCTACTCCGTCTCGGTTATTTTACCCTCACCGACTGTTTGCTCTGTAGATTTTTCTTTGTCGGATTTCTCTGAAGTTAGTTTGTTGACGATTACTTTGCTCGGTCGAATGACCCGGCCGTTGAGTTTATATCCTTTTTGAAACTCTTCGAGTACGATATTTTCTTTCTTTTCGGGCTCAGCTTTCCGCATCATTGCTTCGTGCAGGGCGGGATCAAATACTTCACCAAGCGCCTTAATCTGCTCTACGTTGTGTAACTTTAGGATGTCGAACATTTGGTCATAAATGATCTGAATACCTTTGAGAAGGGCATCAACATTGCCGGCCGAGTGTGCATTTTGGAGTGTATGTTCGAAATTATCCAGAGCTGGCAAAATTGTTTTTATGATTTTCTCTTTTTCATAGCCAATCGTGTCGACAATTTGCCTGGCTGTTCGTTTCTGCAAGTTGTCGTAGTCGGCGCTGACTCGCTGCAATTGTGCAAAAAGCTCATCCTTTTCCTTTTGCAAATTGTCTATTCTGCAGCGGAGTTCTTCCAGATCACCTTTGGCTGCTTCAGGTTGTTTTTGTTCCCTTGGCGTTTCTGATTTTTTCTTTTTCATCGATTGTTACCAAAGTATTTTTTAAGTTTCTCGAAAAAACGTTTTGACTGCGGGGAAACAGTTTTGTTTTCGGTTTTTGCGAACTCTCTTAATAGTTCCTTCTGTTTTGCGTTTAGCTTAGTAGGTGTTTCTATCATGATTTGCACGAGTTCGTCGCCGGTTCTGCCGGTTCGAATATCCGGTAGGCCCTGGCCTTTTATTCTAAAGACACTGCCGTATTGGGATCCCGACGGAATCTTAAGCCCCCTCGGACCATCAAGGCTCGGCACATCAATAGTAGTGCCAAGGGCAGCCTGAGTAAAACTTATGGGGACAATAGCAATCAGGTTATTTCCGTCGCGTTGCAGGAATTCATGTGGTTTTATTCTGACGTAGCAGTACAAGTCACCTCTTGGCCCACCGCCTCGGCCGGGTTCGCCTTCGCTGGTGACTCTTACACCCTGTCCTTCGTGAACGCCCGGCGGGATTTTGAT